>JABSOG010000152.1 GCA_013216025.1 Algicola sp.
TTTATTTCGTTCTTTAGACGCGAGCGCCTGCAAAACTAGCTCTGCCAAACGTTTTGAGCTGCCCATCACATTGGTTGGTCTTACCGCTTTGTCAGTAGAGATCAACACAAAGTTTTCAACCCCACATTTACTGGCGGCCTGAGCACAGGTTTTTGTGCCCCATACATTATTGCGAATACCGCTGACCACATTGTTTTCAACGATAGGTACGTGTTTATAGGCGGCGGCATGGTAAATCGTTTTGACTGCATAGGTCCTAATCACGCTAGTGACCAAAACCTCGTCAATTACATTGCCCAATACGGGGATAATCCGGACGGATAGTTCGGATTGTATGGCTAATTCGTTCAATTCTTTTTCAATGGCGTACAAAGCGAATTCACTTGATTCGAATAACACCAAACTATCGGGATTTTGTTTGATGATCTGACGACACAGCTCAGAACCAATAGAGCCACCGGCACCAGTGACCATTACTGTTTTATTCTCGATGCAACGGCGAAATAATCGGTCGATAGGTTTGACTGCTTCGCGACCCAGCAAATCAATAATATCAACCTTGCGCAAGGTATCAACTTGCAACTTGCCGCTCACCAAATCAGCAGAACCTGGTATCGTCAGAACCTCTACTGACAAAGCATCAAATTGACTAATTATCTTTTTGCGTTGCTGGGCCGAAGCACTGGGTATAGCTAACAAGACCTTTGCAACGTTGTGCTTACTGATCAATTCAACTAATCGGCTGCAAGGAAATACCCGCATCCCCGCAACGGTCATTTGTTGTAATTCCAACTTGTCATCAACAAAGGCTACGGGGCGAAATTCAACACCATGTTGTAACGACAAAGCCAATTGACGCCCGGATGACCCCGCACCATAAATAATAACTGGCATTCGACTCTTACTATCTTGAGCATTAATCAAACCACGGATCACCAAACGAGAACCGCCGACGAAAATCAGTAACAACGCAATATAGATGAAAGGCACAGAGCGAGGCATGGCAGACTTTAAGAAATAGGTAGTTAATATGAAAATAACACCTGAAATGACAGCCCCCAAGAAAATGGTCGACAACACCTTAGTATCAATAAAGCGAATGACGGCCTTATATAATCCGATTCGAGACCAAACAAAAATACTGGCAATAATCGTAATGCCTACTGAATAATATAATGGCAGTGATAACCAGTTATTGAGATCATCCCTAATATAGAATGCTGTAACAACCGCGACAAGCATCATCAAAATATCTAGAATAACGGTGATGACGCGCTTATAAACACGGGGTATCTCAAAGAATTTATGTAGTAATTTTTTTATCATATTTTTTCGTTCGAAAAGTTAAATATCTATGGCTAGCAGAGACTATGAGATGTCTTAAAAAGAAAAATCATTGGCACTAGCACCAGTAAAATCTGGCTAAGATACCAATGTGAGGCCACGAAAGCAAATACCCACTGACAGCAATGGTCGTTCTAGAGCGCCGAATGGTTAAATAACGCACACCAGAATGTCGAAAAAGCGCTTAGGCAAAGAAGCCAAGTGCAGGAATAGCCGGTCTATTGCAAGCCTTGGATGATGCAGCATAAGCGCTTTTTCGCCATTCCCGAAGGGCGAGGCCAAAATTCCCTCACTCAAGCGGCCGGCGCCCCGGTTAGATTTGTTTGATTTAGATGACTAAATCTGCACAAACCTGCCTTGATTGAGATAAATTTTGGCTCTCGCTGGTGCGCGTTATTTAACCATTCGGCGCTCTAGTGCCCACCGATTCACTTTTTTATCGGCTTTTTCATCGATTTGCGTCCTAGAATGTAACCAGACATGTGTTGCGAAACATTACAACTGAAACAGTCAAAAAAAAGTATAAGTAAATCAACAATCTGGATGACGATATAATAACCCCTGCGACCAATGCCATTAAACTCAATTACATCCGGAATTGTCTACGTAACACCTCAAACGTCGTTTTGTTTTATGATTAATTCGTCAACACAAAAACACATAAACAACGGCCTTCAAAGGAATATCATCATGAAAACCACTAAATCAGCAATCGTTCTGGCAGTACTGGGATTATCTATGGCGACAGCAGCAAATGCAGCCGGGGTTTCAGTTACTGGATTTAATAATTCATTACCCACCCAACTGTGCGTCACCGCCGCAACTGGCAGCAGAGTCAAGATGTTCAAGGATATGAGTAATTCTGGATGGAGCAAACAGTTTATCAAAAACAATATTGTTTGCAATGGAGACAGTATTGGCACCTTTGCCGCCAAATATGGTTCAGATGGGGTGAAGAGTTTGCTGCCTGGTGATACCAAAGTTGAGATCATTGAGCTGAGCCAACTCACCCAGATTAGTGGCAGTGTTCGAGTGAGCAAATAACCGCTGACCCTCAATCAATTCGGGTTAATGGATGCATTAGCCCAATATCCTTTACATTTTTCCTACAAAGTGCCCTGCGTCAAATTGTCATTCCCCCTGTTCCCGCGTCAATAAAGGCCCTATAATCCGCGCCAAATTCTACCAGCCAACGGATTATCCCGATGAAATACAGCCATTTAACCCTTTGTATCGCGTGTGCAATCCTAACGGGCAATATCGTTGCCAAAGAACTTGAGCGAGTTACAGTGACCGGGTCGCATATCAAACACAGTGAACTTGAAACTGCCAGCCCACTGACCGTGATCAGCAAAGAACAAATCTTGCAAAGTGGCATCATCAATGTCGAAAATCTGTTGCAAGAATTGACCGCCTCGGCCGGTCCTGCGGGTAACGCAACCAATGCCTACTGGACCAGCAATGGTTATGGTACCGCTCAGGTCAATTTGCGTGGGTTAGGCATAAAACGCACTTTGGTTTTGGTCAACTCCAAGCGGTTTGTTAACGGCGGCACCGGGGCCAATTCGTCTGTCGATTTAAACATGATACCGGTTGCGACCATCCAGCGTATTGAAGTGCTAAAAGACGGGGCATCGGCGATTTATGGAGCAGACGCCATTGCAGGTGTGGTCAATATCATTACCGACCGTCATTTTGAGGGCGTTGAACTGTCGAGTCGAATCGGCCGCAGTACCAAAAGCGATGGCGATGAACGACAACTGAGTTTAACCTTGGGCACCCATGGCGACAGGTTCTCGGGCTCTGTTAACTTGAGCTATGTAAACACCGACGCGGTGCTGCAATCAAGCCGCTTTGGCTGTCCGATGACCGAAGTTCAAGGCGATGCTGGCAGCTCACTTGAGTGTATTGGCAGCTCAACCACCATCGGCGGTCGCGCCCATTTTTGCCGATGGTGGTGAGATTCAATCTAACCAAGTAGCGGGAATGGAAGGGGACAGTCAACGCAACGATTGGCAACGATGTGTGGCGTACCAGTTGGAGCTTGCGATATCTGGGCAAAGCCGATGACGAAAATGGCGGCGGTGACATCGGCAAAGCAGTGCCAAGCATTGTTTACAACGATATTCAGGCCAGTTGGACGCTTAAGCGTGGTTTTAGTGTGTCGTTGAGGGTCGATAATGTGTTCGACAAAAAAGCGCCTTATCTAACCTCATGGAATGACGTCAATACAGATGTATTCACTTATGACCTGATTGGCCGCCGGTTGTTTTTGCAGGCGAATTGGCAATTGTGATTTGGACTATTCCTGCCATTGGGGCTCGAACGAATTTATGGTGAAGCCGAGGTTAAAACAGTTTATGATTCGCTGCCAAGTCACAACAAGGTGTAATTTCAATGGCCAAAATGTCAAAAAAAGAACGGATAGTATTTACAGTAGTCATGATTGCTGCTGTGCCAATTTTGATTTGCTATCTTTTTATTTTTGAGCTCTATTCTATCCCTAGCAGTTCGATGTCGCCCACCCTTAAGCCCGGTCATTTGGTTGTGGTCAATACTTTGGGGTTTGGAAACCATCGTTTATTAAAAGTGCCAGTGTTTAAAACCAAACCAACACGCCAACCACAAAGGGGCGAGATTATTGTTTTTGACTATCCTGTGGATCCCGCCGTGCCCTATATCAAACGCGTGGTTGGATTGCCCGGTGAGAGTGTTGTTTATAGGAATAAACGGCTTTTTATCAAGGCCGTCTGTACTGATGACAAAACCACTTGCGCTGATTATCAAAAAATACCAACAGAATTGGCTGGTGACAGTGAGCGCATTATTGCAGATATGCCGTTGGAGCGGCACCGAGAAACGTTAAACAAAGACACTCACGATATCTTTATAAACCCGACTTTTGGTTCAAGAACGAGTGATTACTTTATGCAGGAAGATACCAGTGCTGATGAATGGGTGATCCCCCCGGGACATTATTTTGTGATGGGAGATAACAGAGATAATAGCCGCGACAGCCGTTATTGGGGTTTTGTGCCACAGGAAAGTATTATTGGCAGTGTTGCTTATATTTTGTTTGATTAAGTCAACAAATCCCTCAATGCATCAGCACCATAATAATCAACAATCAAAACTGGGAATGCACTGAGTACGGCGACTAGATTGTGTGGCGTGATATGGTTGGTGAGTTGTTTGTCGAATATCTCGTCCTGCGCAAAATACTGAGTGGGTAGGGTAAATTGCGCAGACATTAAATAGTGTAGTTTTTTGCAATGCTCACCAATCAGCGTTTGCCATTGTTCCTTAGTATATCGACCCACTTGGTTGTAGCCGGGGTCGCAGTTATTACTGACCAAGGCTTTGTAACCGACATTGGTTTTAGCTTCAACACAGACCGTTTCAAAGCCCACATCTTGATGAATATGTTTAATCGCTTCAACCATCGGATAGCTGATATATAGTTTGCCATTTTCTGATTCATCGTCAAAATGCGCGAGCATTTTGCTGATCACTTCATCTGAAGCGCTGGTATCATGGCCGTCATAATCAAAGAATAAATATACCTGCGAAACACTGCGCCGGGATACATCAGCCAAATGGGCTGTATTGGTTTTTTTGGCGCGCAGCACATCCAGCAAAACTTCAACGGTATCGACATTTTCGTCGTCGTAACCTTCAATCTCTTGATATAGCTTGTAGATGTGGGTATTGAATGTCGCGTAGATGATGGTGTCATCTTCATTGAGAAAGTGTTGTCGTAAATTGTCGACAAGTCGTTTTTCGGTTCTTTCACCTTCGAAAATGAAGAGAATCGTATCAGACACCGAAAGTGCCCGCCTTGTACATTTTCTCTATGTTGTGGGCGAATCGCAGTTCTTTACGAGTTCGGTTGGCCAGTGATTTTATTTCTTTGTTGTTCATCAAAAAATAACAATCGGGGCGCAGTAGGTCGTTGGTCATTAATGAGGTGTTGTGGGTGGTTAATACCACTTGCGGTTGGATGGTCCTAAGCTTTTCGATGAGCAAGGCGGATAATGATTGGTGATAGTAGGCATCGAATTCGTCGATAAAGACGAAAGAGGCGTTTGATGATTTAACTCTTTGCAGCCACGCGTAAAATAGAGCCAAAGACTTTGTGCCCGTCGATGCGATATCATAAAAAGGTATATGCGTCCTTCCAAACACAAAAACTATACTAATAACACCTTTAACTACCATGAATTTTAATTGGCAATCTACGCCTGCATCATTCAAAAATGTCTGGAAATCTTGAAGGTTGCCCCGATTTACAATATCCGCTTCTATTTTAAAACCACTCTCTTCAAAACCAATAAAACTGTTATTTAAAGAGCGGAACAATAACATTCCATCGATGAACTTTACAAATGCGTCAAAGCAGCTGTTGACGGTATCTGTGGCCAAAATAGCATTATTTTTTACGTAGGCGACAAGTGATATTTGTGAATTACTGAGATCTTTCTTTAGATTTTCTGTGCCTTCAAGGTTAATAGTGGCAGTTGAACTGACCTGTCGGTCTATAGAGATATACTCAATGCCATCAACACTGAGCTTTTCATAAACCAACGCTCTTTCGCTTGATTTACCATAGCGGTATTCAAGTGTCTGCTCACCAAATTTGAATACATAAACAAATTCAGCCAACTTATTGTCACTTAGGGCATTCAAGTAAATCTGATAATTTTCTGTGCCGCTATTTTTACTGGTAAGATGTGAAACCAAATCAAACATCGCAAAACCCAAATTAGATTTACCAACGCCATTTTGACCATAAATCAATGCCTTACTAACCACCTTATCTTGAACACATTTGCTGTTGAATGCATATGATTTGGTATCGGTAAAATCAAAGGTAAAAGTGTTTTCAAAATTCTTAAAGTTGGTGACTTCAAATTTGATTAACATGGGATGTTCAGTGTGCCAGAAAGTGTTGTTGGGACTATAACACAAGATTTGAACTTTGCCGTAAAAAAATTACGGGAAGGGAGAGGCGATATGGACCAAAGGAGTTCGGCCCATATAGGAAGTTAAATTAAACTTTACTCTTTACCAGCCAACGGATCTTCATACTTCATGACCAAATCCCAAGGCAGGTGGATCCAAGTCTCTTGATTGATGTCGGTGACATACATATCAACCAATGGCTTGCCCTGTGGTTTGGCATAAACCGTCACAAAGGTGGCGTTAGGGAATTTGTCGTTGATGACTTTGGCGGTAGAACCAGTGTCGACCAAGTCGTCGACAATCAAAATGTCGTCGGCATCGTCTAATACGTCTTTGATGATTTGCAGGCCGCGCTGCTTGTCGTTGTCGTAGCTTGAGATACAAATGGTATCAACCAAACGAATGTTCAGCTCGCGGGCCAAAATCGCCGCTGGTACCAAACCGCCGCGACTGACTGCTACTATACCGCGAAACGTTTTACCCGATTTAATCAGCATGGCAGCCAATTGACGAGTGGTGCGGTGCATGTCTTCCCAAGAGACGTAAAATTCTTTGTGATCAAGTGGTTCCATGAGTCATAACCTTTATAAGTGCTGTTGTAAAATTTAAATAAGTGTAGTCGAATCTGTTCGTTTTGTGCCGCGTTGCTGTGGTTTTATACTCGCTTCGCTTCAAAAAAATGTCGGCGACAAACCGAGACATAACGCGAATCACCGCCAATCTCAATTTGTTCACCTTCAGTGTCTGGTTGCCCTTCGCTGTTGACCCTAAGCACCATAGTGGCTTTGCGTCCGCAGTGACAAACGGTTTTGATTTCGCTGAGCTTGTCGGCCAAAACCAACAAATAAACACTGCCTTCGAACGGTTCACCTTGATAGTCAGAGCGCAAGCCGTAGCATAATACCGGCACGTTCAACTCGTCACAAACCCGCGCCAACTGCAATACCTGCGCCTTGAGTAAAAACTGCGCTTCGTCGATAAAAATGCAATTGATGGGGTGCTCACCAACAGACTTAAGGGTTTCAAGCCAAAAATCGGTTTCGCTGGCAAATGTCGAGGCTTCTTCTGACAAACCGATACGAGAGCTGATTTTGCCCTTGCCGTAACGGTCATCAATGGCGGCGGTATAGAGCTTGGTGCTCATACCGCGTTCTTGGTAGTTGTAGGCCGATTGCAGCAGGCTGGTAGATTTGCCTGCGTTCATTGCCGAAAAGTAAAAATACAGCTGAGCCACAGTTACAGCATACCCAGTGCAATGTTAACCATTTCATCAAACGAGGTTTGACGCTCGTCTGACGGTAAAGCTTCGCCGGTAACAATGTGGTCGCTCACGGTGCAAATCGCCAACGCGTTGGCACCAAATTCAGCAGCAACACCATACAAACCGGCGGCTTCCATTTCGGCGGCCAAAATGCCGTATTTGTCGAGCAGATCGTAAATGCGGTTGTCCCACTGGTAAAAAATGTCAGTGGTGAAAATGTTGCCCACTTTGGCTTCAATGCCTTGGTCAGCTGCCGACTTAACCGCTTTTTCAAGCAATGAATAAGTCGCGATGGCACTGTAATGCAAGCCGTTCAAGCGGTTTTGGTTAACTGGCGAATCAGTAGTTGCGCCCATGGCGATAACTACGTCACGCAGTTTCACCTCTTTTTTGATGCCGCCGCAGCTGCCGATACGAATAACGTTTTTAACGCCAAAGTCTTTAATCAACTCGGTGGCATAAATAGAGATAGACGCAACGCCCATGCCCGAACCCATGATACTCACTGGCTTGCCTTTGTAGGTGCCGGTGTAACCAAACATATTACGTACTGAACAAACCTGCTTGGCGTCAGTTAAAAAATTCTCTGCAATGTGTTTGGCACGCAAAGGATCACCGGGCATTAAGACCGTTTCTGCGAAGTCGCCGAGTTCGGCATTGATATGTGGAGTGGCCATAATGTCCTCTTTATTGAGTCTTTGTTAATGTGAGCTTAGATTTTGATAAAATGAAGTACCGTAGTCCATCGCTGGTAAATTTAGCGCGTCGGCAAGGCTTTGACCTAGGTCGGCAAACGTATCGCGCTCACCCAAGTCTTGCGCTTTTAACTTTGAACCATAGCACAAGATGGGGATATATTCCCGAGTGTGGTCACTGCCCGGCCAGGTTGGGTCGCAACCATGATCGGCGGTTAATATCAGCATGTCGTCGTCGCTCATCTTGTCGATAAACGGTGCCAGACGGCCATCGAGATATTCCAGTGCCAGCGCATAACCCACCGGATCACGTCGATGCCCATAATGAGAATCAAAATCAACTAGGTTGGTAAATACAATGGTGTTGTCAGGCGCATCAACAAGTTGCTGCTCTGCGGTGTCTATTAACTCTTCAAGACCGGTGGCCTTGAACTTTTCGCTGATCCCTTGCTGGGCAAAAATATCCGCGATTTTACCAATGCTGACAACCTTGCCACCGGAATCTGTCATTTTTTCAAGCAAGGTTTTGTTTGGCGGCAATACAGATAAATCTCTGCGGTTGCCGGTACGAACGTAATTGTCTGAGGCGTCACCAACAAACGGACGGGCGATAACGCGGCCAATGTTGTAAGGCTCTAAAATTTCGCGGGCCAAGTGACACAACTTAAGTAGTCGATCTAGACCAAAATGATCTTCGTGGGCGGCGATTTGAAAAACACTATCGCTTGAGGTGTAAATGATCGGCAAACCGGTTTTGATGTGTTCGTCACCGAATTTAGCAATTACCTCGGTGCCCGACGCATGGCCGTTGCACAAAGAACCTTCGATGCCGCCTTCTTTGTAAAGCCTGGCGAGTAATTCTTCGGGGAAGCAATTGGCTTGTTTGCCAAAATAACCCCAATCGAATAATACCGGCACGCCCATCATTTCCCAGTGACCACTTGGCGTATCTTTACCGGTGCTGATCTCTTTGGCGTAACTATAAGACGCGATAGGCGTGGGCAGATTGTTCTCAAGTACTTCTTTGCAATGCAGTTGCTTGCCGGTTGCACCCTGATAAGCGTGCGCCATACCCATACGGCACAGGTTGGGAATGCTCAAGGGACGTTGTTGTTTGTCGGCAAATGCCTTGGCCAAGTTGCCCAAAGTGTCGGCACCAACATCACCAAAGTCGGCGGCATCGGGTGTTTCGCCCAATCCAAGACTGTCGATAACAAATATAAATACTCTAGACATAATAGAAACCTGACCAATTACTAAGCTTTTTGAATGATAGGGAGGATAAAGGCAAAAAGCCAATTTCGCAATAGTAGAGGGCAATTGAACGTAAAAAAAACACCAAAACTGACCATTTGGTCAGCTTGGTGTTAAACCTGAAGGGGTACATATACAAAAAATGACGATGGAGCAGGGTTTTACGAAATAAAGGTAATTCGGTCCAAAACTGAATTTGTTTGCTATTAAACCTTTACATGGCGTGTAATGCAAGTGTTTTCACCAAATTATTGCCAATTCGAATCTAACGGCTTAAATTGGCTTTTTGGCTGTTTTTTGAACATTATTTGTGCTTGTGCACTTGTCGCTGATAAATCTTTATTGTAAACTGACCAAATGGTCAGGTGGTCGTATGGAACATGCAGTGGACTTTGGCAATTTGCGCAAACATTTCGTTTGGCTAAATTGGGTCTATTATCTGATGGTGACTAACCGTTTAGACGAAAATGAACGACAAGGTAATAAAACATCATTATGCAAACTAAAAAGAAACCTACAGCCAAAGCGGAAAAAACCGCACCTGTAAAACCGACACTTAAGGCGGTCGAGAACATCACTCACGCCAGAAACCCGGGCACCGCATTCGAAATTGAAAGAATTGCCGCCATCAAAATCAACAAATCTGCGGTAGAACGCAGGGCTGGCGAATACGGCAAACGCCGTACAGTGAAAAAAGATTATCAGGCAGCATGGTTGTTAAAAGCCATCACCATGATTGACCTCACAACGCTTGCAGGAGACGACACCCTGAGCAAAGTCATACGCTTGTGTGCCAAAGCCAAACAGCCGGTATTAGCGGCCACACTCAAAAAGCTGGGCGTTGAAGACCTCAACATCCAAACTGGCGCAATTTGTGTTTATCACAACCTCATTCATCAAGCCAAAAAAGACCTGGCTGGCACCAACATAAACATTGCAGCGGTATCTACCGGTTTTCCGGCAGGTCAAATTCCGCTTGAATTCAAATTAAACGAAATTCGCGCCTCGGTAGAAGCCGGTGCCAGCGAAATCGATATTGTTATCTCTCGTGCGCTGGTATTAACCAGCCAATGGGAAGCCCTGTACGACGAAGTTAAAGCTTGCCGACAAGCCTGCGGCGAAGCGCACCTTAAAGTGATTTTGGCTACTGGCGAATTGGCCACCTTAACCAATGTCGCCAAAGCCAGCATGGTCAGCATGATGGCCGGTGCCGACTTTATAAAAACCAGCACAGGTAAAGAATCGGTTAATGCGACCTTGCCAGTGAGCTTGGTGATGTGCCGCGCCATTCGCGAATATCACGAACAAACCGGCTACAAAATTGGTTACAAACCTGCCGGTGGTATCCGTACAGCCAAGCAGGCGATTGAATGGTTAATTCTGATAAAAGAAGAATTGGGCAACGATTGGCTAAGCCCGGATTTATTCCGCTTTGGCGCCAGTGGTTTGTTGACCGACATAGAGCGTCAACTAGAACACCACGTAACAGGCTGTTACTCCGCCGTTTTCCGCCATCCCATGGCATAAGCTAAGCGCAACCCATTTTACAGGTAATACATCAAATGAGCATTAGAGAAATTTTCGAAACCATGGAATACGGACCAGCAGTGGAAAATCGCAGCGAAGTAGACAACTGGTTAAAAGCCAACAACAAAAAATTCGACCTGTTTATCAACGGTCAATGGACGGCCCCGGCAAAAGGCCGTTATTTTCCAAGCACATGCCCGGCCAATAACGAAGAGCTGGCACAAGTTGCCGCTGGCGATGCAAGCGATGTAGATGCCGCCGTAAACTCTGCGCAAGGTGCGTTGAAAGACTGGGTTGCCCTTGGTGGCCATGCCCGTGCAAGATTTTTGTACGCCATCGCACGACAAGTACAAAAACACGCCCGTTTGTTTTCAGTATTAGAATCATTAGACAACGGCAAACCGATTCGCGAATCACGCGACATCGACATTCCTTTGGTTGCCCGACATTTTTATCATCATGCCGGTTGGGCACAGGTGATGGCCAAAGAATTACCCGATCACAAAGAAATTGGCGTTATTGGCCAAATCATTCCGTGGAACTTTCCACTATTAATGCTGGCGTGGAAAATCGCTCCGGCACTGGCCATGGGTAACACCGTGGTATTAAAACCGGCTGAATTGACGTCACTAACCGCAATTTTGTTCGTACAAATCTGTCAGTCAGTAGGTTTGCCTGACGGCGTATTGAACCTTGTGACCGGCGCTGGCGACACAGGCGAAGCCATTGTTAAGCATCCGGGCGTATCAAAAATAGCCTTTACTGGGTCAACTGATGTCGGCAAAATCATTCGTCGTCATACCGCTGGCAGTGGCAAAAAACTGTCGTTAGAACTGGGCGGCAAGTCACCTTTCATCGTATTTGAAGACGCCGACATGGACAGCGTAATCGAAGGCGTGGTAGACGCAATTTGGTTTAACCAAGGTCAAGTTTGCTGTGCAGGCTCACGCATTTTGGTGCAAGAAAGCATTGCCGACCGTTTTGAAGAAAAGCTCAAAACCCGCATGAAAACCCTGCGAGTCGGCCAGCCGCTCGATAAAACCATCGATATGGGCGCGGTGATTGATCCAAATCAACTGAACAAAGTTAAAGGCATGGTAAAAATGGGCGTCGAAGAGGGTGGTCAAATGTGGCAAGCCTGCTCTTATGACGAGATGTGCGACGACACCAACGGCTGTTTTTATCCGCCAACTTTATTCACCAACATGACCCCGTCAGACACTTTGTGCAACGAAGAAATTTTTGGCCCGGTTGTGGTCAGCATTCGCTTCAGAACACCAGCCGAAGCGGTAAAAATCGCCAACAACTCACGTTACGGTTTGGCCAGCAGCATATGGACAGAAAACATTAACTTGGCACTCGACATCGCACCAAAAATCCAAGCGGGCGTAGTGTGGATTAACTGCACCAACATGTTTGACGCCGCCGCAGGATTTGGCGGATACAAAGAATCAGGCTTTGGTCGCGAAGGCGGCAAAGAAGGTTTGTACGAGTACGTTAAAGAAAAGTCAGATGAAAAACATTTAAAAGCTGCTCCGGCACTTGAAGTAGAAGCAGTAGAAACTGCCGCGCCTTCATTCGCAATGCCAGCCATCGACCGTACAGCCAAATTGTACATCGGCGGCAAGCAATCCAGACCAGACAGCGGTTACAGCCTTACAGTTAAAGGCGCAGACGGCAAAGTGCTGGGCGAAGTACCACACGGCAGCCGAAAAGACATTCGTAACGCAGTCGAAGCGGCGAACAAAGCGGGTGGTTGGACTGCCGCCACCGCTCACAATCGTGCACAAGTGTTGTATTACATTGCCGAAAACCTGTCGGCTCGTCACGGCGAATTTGCCAACCGTATCGCCGAATCTACTGGCGTTGCTATTGAAGCCGCAACAAAAGAAGTCGACCAATGTATCGACCGAATTTACACCTACGCAGGCATGGCCGATAAATTTGACGGACAAGTGCATCAAACACCATCACGTTGCGTCACCTTGGCGATGAACGAAGCGATTG
>JABSOG010000153.1 GCA_013216025.1 Algicola sp.
CCTTCCAGGCGCCAAGGTAGGCGGTATCGGCGATGTGGTTCGAGACATTCCAACCGCGCTGGCCCAAGCCGGGCAACAGGTTGATGTTGTCATACCGGCTTATGGTGCATTGCACCAATTGCCCGGCGCCCAATTTATTGGCAAGTTACAGGTGCCATACTGCTCGGAACTCGAAACCGTTGCAGTCTATAAAGTCGCCTTAAAAAACAGTCACAAAAACGTGACCCAATGGGTACTCGAACATCCACTGTTCAGTGCCGGTGGGGTTGGCAAAGTGTATTGTGATGACCCATCACACAGTCCATTTGCCACCGATGCCCGCAAGTTTGCGTTATTTAGTGCGGCGGTTGCCAAAGCGGTGGTCAGCAATATTTTTGGTCAGCTCGACGTATTACACCTGCACGATTGGCACACGGCGATGTTAGCCGTGTTACGCGCATATGACCCACACTATCAGGCGCTTAAGTCAATTCATACGGTCTATACAGTGCATAATTTGGCGTTGCAGGGCATTCGGCCATTAGAAGGCGATAAATCATCGCTTAGTCATTGGTTTCCTGAGCTGGTTTATGATGGTCAAGCCATTGGTGACCCTAAATATCACAATTGCTTTAACCCCATGCGCGCGGGTATTAACCTGAGCGATAAAGTGCATGTGGTATCCCAAAATTACGCTCGCGAAATTTTGCTACCCAGCATTCCTGAACAGGGGTATTGCGGCGGTGAAGGGTTAGAACAAGACTTGTGCCGTGCCCACGACGAAGGGCGCTTGCAGGGCATTTTAAACGGCTGCGAATATCCCGAGCAAAAAACCGCAGCTTTACCGAACAACGCATTATTAAAACTGTGTGAAGACGAATTGCTCAAATGGATTGCGGCCGAACCCACTGTTGCAAGTGCGCACATGATTGCACTCACGCGTTTGTCACGTTTGGTTGCTCTAAAGGTTTTAGCAGAGCAGTCTGTATTGGTCACCTCTGTGGGTCGTATAACCGATCAAAAAGTCAGCTTATTGCTACTCAAAAATGCTGATGGTAAAACGGCGCTTGAGCAATTGTTAGAAGACATGGGCAGTAAAGGTTTGTTTATTTTACTCGGCAGCGGCGATGCGCAAATGGAGTTGCAATTAACCAAAATCGCAGCGGTAAAAGACAATTTACTGTTCTTAAAAGGTTACTCCGAAACCCTGTCGAAAAACCTCTACGCCAGCGGCGATTTGTTTGTCATGCCCAGCTCATTCGAGCCTTGCGGTATCAGCCAAATGCTGGCGATGCGAGCCGGTCAACCTTGCCTTGCACATGGGGTAGGGGGCTTGAGTGATACTATCGAACACCATAAAAATGGCTTTATTTTCACCGGCGACAATCAACCGAATCAGGTAGCCAACATGCTGTCAGCTTTTGATGAATGCTTGCGAATTAGGCTTGAAGATAAAAAACGCTGGCAGCAGATTGTTGATAATGCAGAGCAATCGAGGTTTTTGTGGGCAGATGCGGCGACGGGGTATGTAGATAGGTTGTATACCTGATAGAAATGCGGAGCCTCCGTTTCTCCAGCGCTTATCGAAGGGATTTCTGCCTTAAACATCAGGCTTCGTTAGGGGCCGGTGGTACGGAGGCTAAGCAAGGGGGTCAAAGCATTTGACTTTGTCGAACAAAAAATATTGTTGTTCGACATAATCAAAAGCATTGACCCCAGCCAGTGATGGCTTGATAGAAAAACCAGCTGCCTATCGAAGTATTTCTGCCAGCCTTGCTTCAAAATTTAAGCGTAATACTTAACGATTGCCGGCGTATTGGCAACCAACTGACTATGAGCATTCAAACTTGGTGCTACGCGCGCAACCAAATCGGCTGGGATGTGGTCGAGTTTACCGCTGTTGAGCGAACTGACCCAGACCATGAGTTTCAGGTCGACAAAAGTCAGGCGGTTGTCGGCAAAAAACTCGCCACCTTGGGTTTCAAGGCGTGACGCACACCATTTCAAATATTTGCTCAGCGGGCCTTCAACCAGTGCTTCGCGGGCTGATTTAAGTTCATCGCCCTGCATACCAAAGGTGGCGACGATTTTGTTCATGATGTCTTCTACTGCGTCCATCACTTCGTCACAAACCAATGCCTGAAAATCATCTTTTGGATACAAATCGGTCAATTTGGCGACATAACGGTTGATGGCGTTGCACTGGGTGATCTGTTGGTCATTCACATGCAAAGTGGGTACCTGACCCAATGGCGTGGTGGCTCTTACATCAGCAAATTCACTGAAGGGAAAACGATAGTCTTCAAATTCAATACCGCCGATAGCCAGTGCCAATCGGGCCGGTTCTACGCGTCCGCCAGGAAAATCGAAATATGTCAGTTTAAGTTTGGTCATTAAAAGTGCCCTGATTGTTGTTAATAGTATTTTTGATAGAGATAACTAATTTGGGTCAGGCACAGGCAGATTCAATGGGTTGGTGATATTTTATTTGGTGTTGTCTATAAAATAGCCAGCCGCTGTTTTTGTCGCTGCTTTTGCCGATAGCGACGGTCAATCAGTCATATTAAATTGCGTCAATTAAGCCTATACTGCCATCGAAATCTCTTTAAAAAACAACAAGGGAAAAAATTATGAAGTTAGGTTACAGAAAAGATGAGGACGGCAATGAAGTCGTAGGGGTCACCCGGATTGAAGCCCAAATCAGAGAAATGGAAGTTGAGCTGTTTGTTAGCAAAAACGCTGATGTCAGTTACCCGCTTTCAAGCCCGCACAACAAGGGTTTTCACGTTAAAGTTCACGGTACCAGCGAAGCCTTTTTTACCGAGATGAACATTCAAGACGTGACCGATAAAGACCAGTTGATAGCCGCAGTTAAGAGCCGATTCGATTGCACCGATGATTACGCAATGATATCTCCAGCCGACGCCGGAGAAACCTTCAATTATGATTCACAGGTGTACAATCGCACCGCCATCGAAAACAAAAGTTATGATTGCTGGGATGAAGATTTAGAAGATCTTGAAGATAACGCCGACAAAGTCGTTGCAGTGTCTTTGAATGATCACTTGCAGTGGGAAGTACGATAAGCCTTCGGCCCTAAAGGTCAAAAGCCTTAACACGGAGGCACGGAGACGCGGAGTAAAGAAAGAGGTAAAGCCAAGATAAAAAACAAAAGGTTTTTAGGAACTAAAACTTGTGACAAAATCTACATGTTTGTGTTTTTTCTATTTTTTTTAAGATTTACCTCTTTCTTTCCTCCGTTACTCCGTGCCTCCGTGTTAGGGCTTTTGACCTTAAGGCCACAGCGTAGCGCCAAGGAGACTCGGTCACCGCCAGTGCACCGTATCAAATTGCTCCAACCGCTCAAGTAATTCCCGCAAAGCCTGATTATCATCTCCATGTTCAATATGCTGCCTAACGGTCAAAAAATACACTTCGCTGGCGATGCTGTTGTGTTGCACCGAACACAAATAACTGTTTTTACTCCAAATGCCGTTCTTTATACAGGATGTTATACCGCTTTTACTATCAGCGTCTTGGCCAAACAATACCGACAACAACTCCTTACAATCCACGGCCAAACTTAAATGCTGGCCATCGGTTTTATCCAGAATCAGTTCTGATTGCTCGGGCTCAAACATCAGATCAGCATCCATTTCAATCGGCTGATATAAGCGGGCACACACCTTTACCCCGCGTTTAGCCGCTGCGGTAATGGCATCGGCCATTTTACTGGCGGGGCCGGGAAACATATCAACCATGATCACCCTTTGTGCCTGTTCAATCATGGTTTTGGCCCGGGCATAGGCCTGATCGACATTTTTCAGTTGGTAAATGCGGTCATCCGCCGGGCTGTGGTCAATGTCTTTGAGCTGATTTTTGGCGTTTTCTGCCTGTTGAGTAAACCGGCTTTGCATCTGCTTGATTAGGGTTTGTATCTCTACCGCCCGGCACTGTTTGGTTTTTCCGTCATCGGTGACAACCGCCCCTTTTTGCTCCAGCGACTCTACCGCTTTGTAGATTTGGCTGGGCGGCGACCCCAACGCTTGAGAGATGCGATAACCCGATACGTTTGGTTCGTGCAGTAAAAACAGGTAGACGTTGGCCTCGGTGGCAGTAAAACCAAGGTCTTTGAGTGATTGAATTTGGCCATCTTTAGTGGTCATGAATGTCTCCGCGCTTATGTTATTTACTGAAGGTTATTGCTTGCTTAACTTGGCTTTTACCCGTGCCAAAGACATTTGATGCAGTTTTAGGTTGCCGCTGTTTTGAGCTTGGGCTAAATCGACTGATTGTTGGTAATTGGCTACCGACTCGGCCAGTTTGCCGTTGATTTCTAACACTTCGCCATAACTGTCAAAAGCGTTGGCCGATTGGGCAAAGAGCAGGGTATTGGATTTGAAAACCTGCTCGGCTGCCTGAGTGTTTTTGTGGTTTACATAGTTATAACCGAGGGTGTTGATGGCGGCTTCATTGAGCAGTTTCTTGGCGGACAACTGGCTGATGATTTGATGAATACGTCTGGCTTCAGGCTGCTTTTTTAACAGCGTTTGCAGTTCAGCAAACTGTGTTTTTACTGCTTTTTGTTTGTTGTGTCGAAACTCAGCGGCGGCGACTGTGGCCAACTCAAGCGCTGCGGCATAAGACTTGTCGTCGGTGGTTTTTATGTCTGGGATCACGCCGGTGCCTTCCCAATCTTTACCGGTGATTGCGCTGATGTGCGCTTCATTGGCAACGAAAACGCTGAATCCGTCAAAATACCAAGTGCCGCCTGAATGCGCCGCGCCGATGGTGGTTTCGCCGATAATGGTGGCCCGTTGGGTATTTTGCATCAAATAACTCAATCCTTCGGCCCCTGAGGCGGTGCGGTTGTTAACCAGAATAAACAGCGGCACATCTGGGCGGTTGATGCCGTTGACTTGGGGGTTCAGCCAGTTTTTGCTTGGCTTGCCGTTACGGCCTATGGTGTTGGATGTATGAAAGGTTTTATCAAAAAAATGGCGAGCCAGGTAGTCGACCATTTCGCCGGTGCCGCCTTTGTTGTCTCTTAAATCAATGATGATCGCATCGGCGGTTTCGAGCAATTTCATATAGTTGTCGGCAAGTTCAATCGCCGAGGTGCGAAAGTAAGACAAACTGAGATAACCGACGCCATTGTCGAGGTTTTGCACGTCATTAAAACCATGAAACTGGCGACGGTTGCGTTGGTCATTGGTGAGCAATTCGTTAAAAAATGCTTCGACCGATTCATCTTCGCCATCCGATGCCAGCGCTTTAACGTTTAAATGCAAATCACCGTTGATACTGCGTAATTGCGCTGTCAGGGCTTTGGCAAAGTCTTGTTTAGAGTGAAACTGGTCAAAATAACCGAGAGCTTGCTGGTTTTTTAGGTGGCTGCTGATTTGTTTGGCGATGTCTACAAACACATAATTGTTGCCAACTAACCGCGCGAGGTGGTTGATAAAGCTCTGACGGGCTGCTGCATTGGGCACCAGCTCAGCTTCGGCCGCTTGGCACAACTGGGTTGCAAGCAGCAGTAAAGTGGCAATAAAGAATCGTTTCATGATCATCTCCAGCTATTACTTAAAAAAGGTTATTTAAAATTCATTACGTAAAGAAAGTATTACTATCTAAAGATAATAATACTTACTTTAAACCAAATTTCAAGCGTTTGTTTGTTGTGAGTGTTTACATGTGTTTTGGTGAGGTCTATAAGTGAGCGGTTTCGAGCGGCCCGTTTGATTAAAACCCAACGGGCGAATTAGGGAGAGTTGTTAGTAAGAAAATAATTTACGAAATTGCGCCATATTCAGGGTTTTGATAATGGCAGAGTTGCATTTGATCAGTTGAATATTTTCTCTGGAACAATCGTAATGTTTTTGTAAGTAGAGCAAAATGCCAAGGCCAGAGCTGTCAATTGCATCGGTTTCATCAAGGTTGATAGTAATACTGCTGACACTTTCGATAGTGGCGTAAATATTGCGAAATTCACTGACCAGTGAAAAATTGAAATGTCCGCTGACCGAAATGGTTAGCGCCTGAGTGTCTGGATTAACCTCAAACTCTACTGACATGGTATAAGGGCCTGTTTATGCTATGTTTTTGATTATGCTTACTAGTCTAGCGGACTTATAAAGAATTACATAGCTTTGTTTGCGGTGCAAATAAAATTAAACAGGTAAAATATAATGCTCAAAGTTGACGATTTTACGATAGCCAAGTTGCTGGTACAAAGCTTGCGCTTGATGATTATCGACTGAGGTACAAAGCTTGAGTGAATGCGAATTGGTGTCGATTGCGTGTTTTTTAGCGGCATTCATTAAAGCACTGCCGACTTTTAACTGACGAAAATCATTGGCAACAAACAGGTCGTTCAAAATCCAACTTTTTTGCATTGTGGTTGATGAAAATACCGGATAAAGCTGAACAAACCCCGCTGGCTGGCCATCGACTTGGGCCAAAAATATCACCGAATCGTTATTTTCAAGTCTCGCTTTTATAAAGTCGGTAGCCCCTTGTTGATCGGCTTCTTTTTTATAGAACAGGCGGTACTGTTCAAATAGCGGGGCGACTTTGTTCAAGTCGTTCAAGTCTGCTTGTTGGATAGTTGTTTTGGTTGTCATGGCTGCCCTGGATAAAGAATGCTCAAATGGTTGATAGTGATTAGTATAGGCATTGCTGGTTGGAAGAAAATAACCAGATTTTAAATATCTGCTAGACCAGATGAAGCCTACCGAGCCATTATCGCTTCACAAACCCATCAAAGCTTCACAAACCGCACCGATTCACCCTGAGTCACCTTTAATGCTGCGGCCACCTCGGGGCACAGGGTGATTTGCTCGGTGGTTTTATCGTAAGCCATTTTGGTGGTGCAGGTAGCCCTAAAATCAGCGACTTTGTGATTGCAAACGGCGTACATCACCTCGCTGGCTGACGCTTCTAACGGCGCTGGTGCAATCTCAACCGGGCCGTGTTCACTTTGCTTGACTGTTTTAATGTCATCGATATTTGACTCTATGGTGGGACCTGCATCGAACAAATCGACATAACCCCTATAGGTAAACCCTTCTTTTCGAGTAAGCGTAATGCCGGTTTGGTTTTTTCGTGCACTTGGCCAATTACCGCTTGGGCTTGCTTGCTGAGTAGATTGGCATATAGCGTGTATCGGGGCATTAATTGCGGGATAAAATCGGTGTCGCCAATGCCCATCATATAATCGATGGTGGGATAGTCTAAATCAATAAAATGGGTGCGCATCCACTGCCAAAAAGGTGAGTGACCTTCGTCGTCAGATACACCACGCATCTCGGCGATGATGGTGTCTGAAAAGCGCTCGGCGTGCTGCGCCATGAATAAAAACCTCACCCGCGACAGCAATCGACCGGCAACCCCCTTGCGATGACTTTCACGTAAAAACAGCGTACAAATCTCACTGCTGCCGGTGTAGTCGTTGCATATGCTCAGCGTTGGTAATGTGTTGGTGAGGTTTAATCTTGATGAGCGCTGTTGGTGTGTGCCTTGGCGGTAATGGTAGATGGGCGTGGTGAAACCCACGCTGGCGTTGATGGCGGTGGTGCCCATCACTTCGCCCGAAAGCGTGTCTTCGAGCACAAATAAATAGCTTTCATTGCTGCGTTGTTTTACGTGTTTGTTAAAACTGTGGTCTGCACGGTCAATTTTGTCGGCCAAAACCTCATCATTGACCGGTAACGAAGTGAAACCATGGCCAGATTCGATGGCGATTTGTTTTAAAGAGGCGAAGTCGTCTGGTCGAATGGGTCGAATAATTTGCATCAGGTTTCAGGCTTTTTGCGTCAAATTGAATAGTCAGTCATTATCCGTAGGTTTTATTTCAATGTGTAGACTCATTATGCTAAATTTAACCACATATCTTAGCAAATTAACCAAATTAATTGTCAATATGATAAGTGCAGCCGATCAAAAGTTACTGTCGTTGTTACATAACGATGCCCGGGCCAGTATTTCTGACCTTGCTAGAGCGTTGGGGTTGTCGCGTTCGACGGTGCAAAACCGCATCGCCAAGTTAGAAAATGCTGGGGTGATTAAAGGTTACGTGGTGGAATATGGCGGTGAATATCTCGATGAATTGGTGTGTGCCCATATTTCTATCAAAGTAAAACAAAAAAAGACCGCCACAACCAATAACAAGCTACGCCATATCAGCCAAATCACCGCGTTATATGCGATTGGTGGCGAATACGATTTGATTGGGGTTATAGAGACCCATTCGTTGGCGCAATTGAGCCGTATTATTGACGATATTGGTGCGCTCGATGGGGTCGAACGCACCAATTCTTCGATTATTATGGAAACCAAGTTTAAGCGCTAGGGTAAAAAGTGCTCATCAACCAAATTATCCAATCGCTCTAAAACTTCCGCTCGGTGCGGTTCGTCATCATCTAGCAGGTTGTGTTCGCCCTCTGGGTGGACTTGGATCATGTATTGTGAATCATTGGCGTTAATGCCACTTTGTTGTTCAAAGTATCTGGCCTGAATCTCTCTGAAGCCACCTTGATAACACTCATCGGGAACGCCGTCGTCGGTACCTACTTCAAAAGTCAGCTGGGTATCACCGGCCGGGTAAAACAATTCGTTTAAAGCAAAGGGCAAGTTTTCTTCGCCAGGTTCAATGTCTGGCACTATGTCTCGCATGGTGCAGCCGGGCGAAATCAACTGAGCAAAGCTCGGTAATGGGCGGTGGGTTAATTGATATTTTAAAGTGATTGGGCTGACGGTTAATGGCGGAAAGTTGGCAAAAGCGTCAGTGCGTTTGTCATGGGCGCTATTGCTTTCAAACGGTCTTTTGTCGTCATCCATAAAGGCCGATAAATCATCGGTAATCGACTGGGCGGTATAAGACATTATCGACGTGCCGCCGTTAGATGTGCCAACCATACAGGCTTGTTCGCAATCGACCTGATCGAGATCACAAAAGAAGCGCATGGTGGCGAGCATGTCCATGGCTCGTATGGCAACCCGGCGGTTTTTATATTCGCTGTCTCTTTGTATTGGGTCGTTGCCATTGAAAAATGGTGCTGTGGCAAATTCGAGATAGTCGCTGTCGTTGTCTTCACAAAAACGCTCGTCTCTTGAATAAAAGCTCGAAGGCAATATGGTCGCGATGCCTTTGGCTATCAGTTGATTGTTTAACAATTGATAATTGGATTCAAGTTGCTGCGAACAGCTCTGACCCGGATCATTTTCTCTGAATAATCCACCCGAACCATGAACAATGGCACAACCGGGCACAGGGTTGTCGGCACTGGCCCCTTCGGGGAAGTGGATGACGGCAACTAACTCATTGCCAAGCGGATGGTATTTACCTTCGATCAAAAATTCGTTTTGATTACGCTGTGCAACCAAAACTGGTGGGGTTTTGGGCTGCGAGGGTATGACATTTGTGGTGGTGGTATATTTGGCTTTGTAAGCCGTTGCAGTGGTGGTCACCAGTATGATCTCTAATTGATTGTCGCCATCTGGCGCATAAGCGGGTGTGTTAAAAGTGGCCGTTGCACTGTCTGCTTTTTGCAGTCTGACCTGATTACCGCGAGTCTGAATCCACCGGTATTGTGCCGCTGTGGGCAGGGCAAATTGTAAGGCGTCTAATGTGACAACGCTTTGCTCTTCTACGGTTAGGGTTGTGTTTGTGCTGTTAGCATTTGCTGGCAAAATAACACTGGCAAGTAATAGGGCGCACAGTGGTTTGAGTAGTTTGATGAGTACCATGGTTATTCCCTTGTTTGATATTATGACCCGTTGATGCTTGGGTTGGTCAATACGCAGAATAAACCTTTGGCCTATAAAATCTGTGAGCACGCTCACAGATTTGATTACTTACCTTAATACTATTGGCTTATTTGTGATCCCATTGCAAAGTAAGTCCACTCACTGCGGTATATCCTTTAATGCCTATAAAATAAGCGCCTGCTTTTGCGTTGGCAATTGAACAGGTCTCGTCGTTGCCGGTTTTATACGGGCGACAATCGTAGTCAGCATTGCTTGGTTGGCTGCCTTGCTTCACATAAAGGTCGGCATCGCCTGTGCCGCCGCTAATAGTGATGTCGAGTGAAGTAACTGCATCATCAAGATTGATGGGCCAATATTTGAACTCATATTTGGCCAGTTCGATATCTTTAACCTCGCCGTGACTGTCGTTGTATGTGGTGTGATTGGCGACCAATGAAGCATCGCTGTAATTGGCATAACCCTTAACCATGACGTAATAGGTGCCGGTTTGGCCTACGCCGAAATGACAAGATTCGTTATTGCTGCTTTTATACGGGCGACAATCGTAATCTGAGGTGGTCGGCAGGGCACCAAATTTGACGTATAAATCGGCATCACCCGCTCCGCCACTTAAGTCAAACGACACTGACAATACATCAGCGGGTACGTGATATTCATTGTGATATTCAGTGTCTTTGTTGCCTGTAAGGGCAACCGGCACGCCTTTTTGCAAGTACATTGGCGGCTCAATTAAACAATTAGCACCCACCTGTGTAAAGGCGTTGGTTACGTCTGACGGATTGTAACCCAGGTCGGCTGCGGCATATTGCAGACCACAAACGCCGTTGTCAAATTTGACAATGGCGTTCCAGTACATCATGTTGGCCAAACCGGCCGTTTTAAAAGCCATACGGGTATCCCACCCGGGCGTATTGGCGAGCAAGTAAAAAGCCTTATTATAAACGCCTGAGCCATTATGAACATCGGTTCCACTGGTAAAGTCGCTGGCGTGATCAATCGAGCGGCCATCAAGTGTTGGGTCTTGCAGATATCGCAGGGCACCGTCTGATTTGAATATTTCTGCCGCAACCAACCAGTCGTTGATGCCTTTCATATAATTCTCAGCCGCTTCACCAGCCAAGTCAGAGAAAGATTCGTTGATACTGCCAGAATGGCCAAAAAAGACAAAGTTAGCGTGCCTTCCAGAGAATCCATGGCTAACTTCGTGCGACATTAGATCTAAAACAACCAGCGGATAGAAAGTCGAGCCGCCATCGCCGAAGGTCATGCAGGTGCCGTCCCAAAAGGCATTTTCGTGGTTATTGCCATAATGCACCTTAACGCACATTTGAAACGTAAGCGGCGACTCGCCAATGTAGTCGTTGTACATGTCATACACCATATTGCCAAAGTAGTGACCATCGTTGAGCGGTGAAGCAGCGCCGTTGATGGGTTTTGAGGTGTTTTCGGGGCAAGTAAACGAAAAAGCCTCGCTGCCGCTGGTGCTGTGGTTAAGGTCGATGGTTTTTACATTGGCGTTTTCCATGGTGCAGGTTTGACCGTCTTGATTGACATCTAAAAAATCAAAATCACTGCCGTATTGATAAATGCCAATTTTATCGTTGCCGCCGGGGCCAGTGCCAATTTTGGCGTGTTGTAGGTTGTCGTAGCTCAATACAATTTTGCCGCTGTGCGCGTCAACAAAGTAAACCGGAATCGCCGGTTCGCCGGTTTCACCCTGCACCTTATATGAGATGCGGTGCACCAGCAGCGGTTTGTCATCTTGCATATAGATGAACAATTGATTGCTCTTGTTCGATACGACCGCTTGCACTGCTTTGCTCGATAACTTTTGCAGGGCAGGGTCGTCGTTGAGCAACTTTTGCATCATGGCCTTGGCACTCAGGCGAGGTTTGGTTAGTAACTGGTGATTATCAAAATTGACCACTTGGCCTTTAACATCAAAAACCAAGCCCATGGCCGATTGGCTGGCGGCAACGCTGTGGCCAAATATGGGTATTCCTTGGTAATGTTGTACAAAGCGGGTTTTGAACATGCCATTGCCCAAGTTCACCTGATGCTTGGGTATCAATTGGTTGTCGCCGGTAAATCCAATGACCTCGTTGATGTTATAAGCACTGAAACCTTTGGCCAAAGACGCCGCGTCTTGTATGGTCGGCACATCAGTTGAGGCTAGGGCTACGGTATGGCTTGATAAAGCGAATGCACAGCCAAGGGCCGCACAGATTTTTGAAATGTTGTGAGTTTTCATATTGTTCTCTTTTTCTTGTTATTTGTTAGTTTTTGTTGTTTTTATGACTTTACGACTGCTTATTTGTTTACAGTCTAGCAACAATCTAGTACATATAGTGTTGGTAAGCCAACGCTGTTTTGCATCGGTTTGTATCAGAGGGGACATTGGTAAAGTTAGATTACAAGAATGGATTCTATCAAATAAATCGTCAATCCTTTAAACCAAAAAAGGACGCGATGGCGGAGTTGCGGCTGCTTATAGTGATACTTGCAACTTTATTCCTGGATAAACTTTTTACTATTTCACTTCTTTATAGTAAAATCTGACGGTTTAGGAATATTGTATTTATTGAAGAGGTAAAAATTGAAAAAAATATTATTGTCTGTCCTGTTACTCCTTTCAACTAACGCTCTCGCAGTTTGGAGCCCATCAATCAAAGTCAACGAAATACTGGCTGTTGGACCAGAAGATGGATCGGGATTCATTGTTATAGTTTCTGACGTAATTGGCGTTGGAGCAGAGCTAGGATCATGTTCTGGCACGTATCATTATATAAATGTAGGTACAGAAAAAGGCAAAATGATTTTCTCATTGCTCCTAACCGCCAAAACGACGGATAAAGCCTTAAGATTTGATCTTACTCAAGCAGGTTCTGCCGCAAGGTGTGCGATTGTTGGCGTAAGATTCTAAGAAATAAAAAGAATCCGTTAAGATTAGGTTACATTGTAATTCTCTGAGAATCAGCCCTAAGGACAGTCACAATATTATTTATCCTTTAAATGTGACTGTCCTTGATGCTCTGCTGGACTTCCTTTGCAAAGCCGTACAATAAGTCGAGTAGCCGCGTCTTCAAATCGAACATGCAGTGAGCCCTGTTGGATTTCGCAAAATAATTTTGCCGCATAGGCCCCTATACCAACTTTTTCTGATTTGCTTGCCGTAGCGTATTTTTCGAAGAAGTGGGGGCGAATTGACTCAGGTACTGCACCTGGATTATATAACTCGATCTCAATG
>JABSOG010000154.1 GCA_013216025.1 Algicola sp.
GCGAAATCAAGAAAAACTAAATTAGGGTTAAAAAAAGCTTGATGATCCGCTCAGAGCGTGTGGACACCGTGACTCGGTGTACCCGCTCCGTGTGGATCGCTTTTGACGTTAATGGTCGCACGCAGGCCAATGCGAACTAGTACAATAAACCTCTGCTCATCATTCCCGTTCATGTTATATTTTGACCAAAATAACCAACAGGTCTGTCCATGAACAAAGTCGCCTACATCACCCACACCGATTGCACCAAGCACCAACACAGTGACGGCCACCCAGAGCAACCAGCCCGAATAACGGCCATCGATGATTGCCTCAAGCAAGACCCAATCTGGTCATCGCTCAGTCAAGTTGAGGCACCACCAGCCAGTAACGAGCAACTGCAAAAAGCCCACGACCTCACTTATATAAAATCAATTTATGCCCAAAGCCCTACCGAGGGACTGGTGCAAGTAGACCCTGATACTGCGATGAATCCGCATTCTCTGCGAGCGGCGCTTTTGGCCGCTGGCTCCGCCGTCAAAGCGGTCGATTTGGTGATGAACAACGAGGTCACTCGGGCCTTTTGCAATGTTCGCCCACCCGGACACCACGCCGAGCATGATAAAGCCATGGGGTTTTGCTTCTTTAATAATGTCGCTGTTGGCGTGCACCATGCTTTTGCCAACTACCCAGTTAAGCGGGTCGCAGTGATTGATTTTGACGTGCACCACGGCAATGGCACCGAAGACATTTTCAAAAACGATGATCGAGTATTATTTTGTTCTTCGTTCGAACATCCGCTGTATCCTTTCACTGGTGCCGACACCCAAAACCCGCATATTGCCAATATTCCTTTAGCGACAGGTACCAGTGGTGAAAAATTTCACCAAGTTGTCACCCAGCAATGGCTCGACCGCATACGTGAATTCAAACCTGACCTGATTTTTATCTCAGCCGGGTTTGATGCCCACAAAGAAGATCCCATTGGTGGTTTGAACTTAGATGAAGCAGACTTTGCCTGGATCACCCATCAATTGGTCGATATTGCCGATGAAGTCTGCTCAGGGCGAATCGTCTCATCTTTAGAAGGCGGATATAATTTGCCCGCCTTGGCCACCTCTGCGCTGGCCCATGTCAAAGCGCTGTTGTCAGCGCCTTAGCGATGATTTAAGATAACCGGCAAATTGACATTAAGGGGTCCCAACCCAACATGATAACCATCATTCGCGCCACGCAAGACGACGCCAAACGGCTTGAAACCATCGCCCGGCCGATTTGGCAAGAGCACTACACGCCAATCATCGGCGCCGAGCAGGTGGCCTACATGCTCGAAAAATTTCAATCCGAAGCGGTGGTAAAACAACAAATCGAACAAGGTTTTGAATATTACATCGTGTTAAAAGACCAACAAGCAGCCGGTTATATTGGCCTTGATGTCAAAGATGACCGCTTGTTTATCAGCAAATTTTATTTGAGCAGCGACTTTCGTGGCCAGGGCATTGGCCATAAAATGCTCGCCCATTGTAATGATGTGGCCAACCAAAAAGGCCTTAGCACCCTTAAATTAACCGTCAACAAATACAACTTTGCGTATCAGGCCTACCTCAAAATGGGCTTTAAAAATGTCGATTCAGTCGTGGCCGACATTGGCAACGGTTATGTGATGGATGACTTTATTCTTGAAAAAGCCGTATCTTAAGAGGCCGTACCGCATGACAAGTCTGCACATTAACACCCCATTGATAGAAGCCCCCGGCATGAGCCAATCGTCTGGCTCCAAAGTCTGGTTAAAAATGGAAGCGCTGCAACCCAGCGGTTCGTTTAAAAATCGGGGTGTCGGATTTGCCTGTCAGGCCCACCAAGCGCGCGGCGCAAAAGCGTTGGTATCATCATCGGGCGGCAACGCCGGTTTGGCTGTGGCGTACAGCGGGCGACAGCTAGGGATGCCGGTCACCGTGGTTGTGCCAGAATCCACCAAACAACGCGCCATAGATTTGATGAACCAGCAAGGTGCCAAGGTTATCATCACCGGAAAAATCTGGGACGAAGCCCACCAACACGCCATGACGCTGCCCAATGACCAAACCGCTTATATTCACCCATTTGACGATCCGCTATTATGGGAAGGCCATGCCAGCATTATCGACGAAGTGGTTGAAGCGGGCGTAAACCCCGATGCAGTGGTCTTGTCTGTGGGCGGCGGCGGATTATTATGCGGCGTTATCGAAGGCCTCAAACGCAACGGTTTAAACAATACCCCAGTCGTCGCAGTAGAAACCCAAGGCGCCCATTCGTTGTCAACAGCAATCACCGCACGCCAACACATTGGCATCGACAACATCGACAGCATCGCCACTTCGCTGGGCGCTAAAATCGTTGCAAAACAAGCATTTGAATTGAGCCAAGAATATCCAATCAGCAGCCACGTCGTCTCAGACAAACAAGCCGTCGACGCCTGTTGCCGCTTTGTTGATGATCACCGAATTCTGGTAGAACCGGCCTGCGGTGCCAGCCTGGCCGTGGTTTATGAAGGGTGCGAAGCGCTTAAAGACAAACGTAATATCCTGGTGATTGTTTGTGGTGGGGTTGGGGTTTCTTTGGCGCAACTGCGCCAGTGGCGTGGATAGTCAGGTCTCGTTTGATTCGGCCTCGTTAAGGTCAAAAGATCTCAACACGGAGGCACGGAGTCACGGAGCAAGAAAGAGGAAAAGATTAAAAACAAAGGCAAAACATTAATGAATTCTTTTTTTCAGTTATTCTTATCTTTTATGTTTTCTCTTTCTTTCCTCCGTGGCTCCGTGCCTCCGTGTTAAAGTTTGTGACCTTAACAGGCCGTAGGCCGTCCCGAGCGTTGCGAGCGCAAAAAGTCACCCACCTAAAACCAAGCTAGCAACAACCGCTCCGTCAATGCCGACATCAAGCACCACCCCCATATCTCCCAGCACCATTCTTTGAATCTCAATAGATTCAATCGTCGCGTCCAAGCTAACCCCGTTAGCTAATTGAGAGCCAAGCTGATCACGCGCCCAAGCCTTGGCTTTTAACAAATCATCAGCGTACTGATACCTGGCCGAACGTTTGATAATATCCAGCACTTGCTGCCGGGTTGCTTGGTATTTTTCTTGCCAAAACGGATGGTCATTGGGCTGGGTATAGTCCAAACCACTGAGGCGAATTTCTTGCGCTTTTAAATCCAACTTCAACTTGGCATTTAAATACACGGTGCCAATCGGCTTTTCTGAAATGGCCATCGTCAATGCAAACACCAAACGATTGCGATGAGGGTAAATGTTCAAATCGGTCACCTTAAGCTTTTGATTATCAACCATAATACCCTGCGTAAACGGGCCTAACAAGCGCGCTGAAATCAGCGAATATGGCAAGCTCAGAGGCATTCTCAAATGCAATCCTTTTAGTTTAGAGGGCCGGGTTATATCAGGGATTGGCACGGTTTTAATCGCTGTTGGCATTTTGTCCATCCGCGCGCGAGTTTTGGTCAATACCCCGGCATCGATGGTAAAAGCGTTATCTCTAACCCCAATATAATTGATAAAAGCGTTTTGTGGTTTGTTGTCGATCCAGATTTGATTATTAACGCCTATCATCAGCGGTTTTTGTAACAAAGCCCAGGCATCGTTGGCAATTTTATACAGATTGATTTGCTCGGTTATCTGTTTTTTAAGCTTGGCTTGAACTTTAACCAGCTGTTGTTTCACCGCTTGATCAGCCTGTGCTTGCAAAGAGATTTTAACGCCTGCCACTTCAACATAAAACGGCACGTCCCATTGATAATCGGTGGTCAACGTCACCCGAGTCTGCCATTTTGAAGTCACGCCAATGGCAGCTTTAATAAACACAGTCATGGCACCCTGCCCGGTTTCTTCAATGTGTTTACCGACGGTGCCGGTGCCGGTAGCGGTGATCTGTGCTTTTAACGGCAAAGTGAATTCCATCCCGGCCCCAGAGCCGGTCAAAACCAAAGGCCCATTGCGCTTAACCCAACCTTTAAGGTCGACCTCAACACATTTCTCGGTCACAAAAAAGTTAACACAAGGGCCTTTACGCCGCTCGTTGATGTTGTGCAACGTATCAGGCAAAGACTTTTCGGCCTCAGTTTTGATGACAGACAGCGGAATTCGAATCGGCAACGACAACACCGACAAGGTTTCTTTCATCCTAACGGTAGTGCTTCGATGTGACGGTGGTTTGCTGATGTCGGTTTGCGCGGCAGCAATCAGCGGCAAGCACAATAATAAAGCTGCATGGCCTAATAAGACGAATCGAAGCATATTGTTTTTCTTATTTGGGTTATTAGAGACCTTTAATATAGCTGGTACTTTTACCTAACGCTACGCTGTGTGTCGGCCTACGGCCTGAAAGTCAAGGGCGATCCACACGGAGAGGGAACACAGAGACACCGTGCCTCTGCGTGCCCCTCCGTGTGGATCGCTTTTGATTTCCCCATAGAATGCCGGCCTATATAATTTAAACCAGCTCACCCTGAGCCGAAGGCGAAATCCCTTGACCTTCAAACCCAACCCATCATCGAACCCTCACCCGAACCCGCATAAAACTAGCAAACCTCGGCACATTATTACGTGTCTTACCATAATACTTAAAAGTAATGGTACTGCCCACGGCTGGCGGGTTCGCCCGCTGCGCATTAGAAAACCCGCTGCCAATTTTAAACACAATCCCGTGGCCATCTCGCACCAACAGCGCCCCGAGTTGGCCGGTAAACTTGCCCTTACCCGGCAAGTGTTCCAGTACCACCGCTTCGGCGTCAAAGTGTTTTTTCAGTTTCATCAAATCTGGGCTGCGCCGGGCCTGATAAACCGCCTGCCCCCGGTGTAACATCAGCCCTTCACCCCCATTGACAACCACGACATCCAGCCAGTCGTTAAGCGCCTGCTCACTGCCTACCCTTACCTGCGTAATCATTTGTAGATAAGATGAATCAGCCTGCTCAACCACGCTTTTCATCAGTTCAATTCGCTTTGAAAACACCGCCTTTGACCCAGGATAATCGAAAATCATAAACTTAACCGAACGCCATGCCTGATTGTCCGCGCGTTTTTGGCGCACAATGCCCGATACCCGTTCAAACTGGCTTCGCTGTATCCACAACTCACCGTCAAGCGGCACATTTTTTGGAAAATCGTCGACAAACCATTGCGGTGCCCAAAACACGTTACCTTGACGCGATACCAACTGTCTGCCGTCCCAATAGGCTCGCACGCCGTCGAGCTTTTCACTGATCCAAAACGCTTTTATATCGATCCCTTGGTGATAACCACTGGCTAATTGGATTTCAGGGCGCTGCGCCCCATGGGCGTTATTACTGACCAGCAGACATAACAGCGTCACAAAAACGACAATAGTCACAAAATGAATGAGGGGTGATTGAATGATTTTAGCGATTTTAATATTGGTGACGATAGAGGATGTCATGACTGTACCTTCCTTGTACGTTTAATTGGCTTGGTTTAATCGGTTTAGCTTGATGAATTTTCAGTCTAGAACAGCCCACTTCAGCTGTAAAGTCGGTCAAATCAAAAAGCCCAGGGTTTTAAGGTAAATTCGCTATTCCTCACTATACTTAAGTTCATAAATCAACCACTTGCCGTTAAACATGCCAAACCGCTTTTTATTCTTTTTTAGTCTGATATTACTGCTTTTTCCTCGCCACACCCTCGCGGCGGACATTTTTGACCTAGGCCAGTCAACCTTTGAAACTGTGGCCCAAAACGAACCGGCACTGGATGGCATCATTACCACCATGACTCTAGATCACCAAGGTTTTTTGTGGATCGGCACCCAAACCGGATTGGTCCGCTTTGATGGTTATCGTACCCGCCAATTTAAATATCAGTCAGACAACCCCAACGGCATCGGCGGCAACTATATTAGGGCCCTGTATCAGGCCAAAGATGGACGATTATGGATAGGCACCGAATCAGACGGGGTCAGTATATATGACCCAAAAACTGAACGATTTGAGCATTTTCGCCACCAGCCCAACCAATCTTACGGATTAAGCCACTCCTTAAGCCACAATAGAGTAAGCGCCATCGTTGGTGACACTAAGGGTAATATCTGGATTGGCACCAATCAAGGCCTCGATTTATTTGAGCCAAATAGCCAAAGTTTTACTCACTATTATCATAAGCCGGTGGAAAGCACCAGCATCAACGACAATCACATCCGCAGTTTGTTAATCGACAATAGCGGTTCGCTTTGGGTCGGCTCGTGGAACGGCCTCAACCGGCTGCGGGCCAACGCCAGCCATTTTGAAAGTATTCACAGCAACCCCAACCAACCCGATTCATTGGCCGGGCAAAAAGTGCGTAATTTGTTTCAGGCACTTGATGGCAAAATTTGGCTCGGCACCAAAGAAAACGGGGCGGCCTGGATTGACAGCGATAACACCTTGCGCCGCCTGCATTTGGGCGATAATTTTAGAAATAGATCGGCCAAGCGTTACGTCACCGCGTTTGCCCAGCCATCGGCTTCAGAAATCTGGCTGGGGACCTATAGCCGAGGTATCAGTGTCGTCGATGCCCAAAGTGGCCAGTTGCTGCGTGAATATCGCCACGACAACAGCCTCTCGAACAGCCTCAATTTTAATCACGTTAGCAGCCTAATCGTCGATACTGCCAACCAAATCTGGATTGGCACCTGGGGCGGCGGCATCAACCGCTTTGCCTCGCAAAACGCCTATTTTCATACCTTTAAGCACAACCCCGGGCGACCTAATTCACTCAGCCACCCCGACGTCTTCTCTATTTTGGCATTAGATAACGACATGATTTGGATTGGCACCCATGGCAATGGTATCGATATTATTGACTCGGCCAAAGGGGTGATTGGTGGATTTCGGCCCAACCCGGACGACCCTACTGCACTTGGCGATGGCAGCATCAAGTCAATGGCACAGTCTGAGGATGGTACGCTGTGGGTTGGCACCACTCAGGCGGGGTTGTACCGTTACATTCCCAGGACCAATAACTTTGTCCGTTACACCGAGAAACATGGCTTGGGGGCCAATTATATTTGGTCGATTTTACCCACCCCCGATGGTCGTTTATGGGTCGCCACAGACGGTGGTTTACATCGTTTTAACCCCGACTCCGACAGCTTTGACAGTCTTGGTTCTGCGCAAAACCCCGACCAAAGGCTAACCGAAACCTTCAAAAGTCTGGCGCTGCAACAAGGCGATCCTAAACAAGGAAAACCAAACCAAGATATATTGTGGGCAGGTTCTAATAACGGCCTATACGTGATGAATACCTCGGGCACGGGCCTTATTCGCCTGACACACGAATACGACCAGCAAGACTCTATTTCGCACAACAATATCAACGAACTGCTGGTCGACAGCCAAAACCGGCTGTGGGTGTCCGGTCAACAAGGAATTGACCGCTTGATTGAGTGGGATGGTGAAACCGCCCGCTTCGAATCTGTTAATACCCACATAGGCCGTCCGTTAGAGGTGATAAAAGGCAGCTTGCTCGAAGACAGTCTCGGTCGTTTGTGGGGACCTAATTTAATAAAAGAACCGCAAAACTGGCAAAGCACTACATTCATCAAATCCAACGGTGTTGATATCGGCAACTGGGTTGGGGCAAGAACCAAAACCGCCAACGGCACCCTGTTATTTGGCGGCACCAAAGGGTTGTTAATGATTAAACCCCAGCAAATAACCCACAACCAATACAACCCCAAGCTGGTGATCAGCCGCTTGACCATAGCCCGTCAACACCAACCCGTCCATTCGCCGCTGATCTTGGCGCCAAGTACCAAAAGTTTTTCAGTAGAATTTGCCGCGCTGGATTATTCTGCCCCGCAGCAAAACAGTTACCGCTACCGGCTCAAAGGTTACGACTCAGACTGGATAAACACCGATGCGGCGCATCGTACCGCCAGTTACACCAACCTTGACCCCGGCGACTACGTACTGCAAATTCAGGGCAGCAATCGCAACGGATTTTTCAGCCCTGATGAAATCAACCTGCCAATCACCCAGCACGCCCATTGGTACCAATCATTTGTCTTCAAATTACTGGTTTTTATGGCTACACTGACCTTGTTAATCTGGATAATCAAATGGCGAGACAGGCGCACCGAACGACAAAAAGCCGAACTCAAACAACAGGTAAAGCAAAGAACCGAAGCGCTGTTCGACGCCAAACAACAGGCCGAAAAAGCCAATCAGGCCAAAACCCGCTTTTTGGCCACCATGAGCCACGAAATTCGCACCCCAATGAATGCGGTACTCGGTTACGCCCAACTGCTGCAACAAGACCGTGATATCAGCGCGGATAACCGGGTAACCCTGACGGCCATCGAACGGGCTGGCCACAATCTGATGGATGTAATAAACGATATTCTTGAGATATCCAAAATCGAATCCGGCACCATCGAATGCCAACCCAAACCGTTTAACCTCACCGACTTGGTCAGCGAAATAAACATCATGACCAAAACACGTTGCCAGCAAGAAGGCATTATTTGGCAATTGCACAACAGCTGCCCAGAACAAACCACCCTAGTCGGCGACCAATCGAAAATTCGTCAGATATTGCTCAACCTGCTGGCAAACGCCTTTAAATTTACCGACAAGGGCACGATTTTACTGCGCATCAGTTTCGCGCCACCGAGCCACTATACTTTTGAGGTGAAGGACAATGGCCCGGGTATGACCAAAGAAGAGCAAAAAATCATCTTTGAACCGTTTGTACAGGCCAGTTGTGGCGACGAAAAAGGTGGCTCGGGTCTGGGGTTATCGATTTGCCGCAGTTACATCCAATTGATGGGGAGCACTTTCACCCTCATCTCAGAACCCGGGGTTGGCAGTTGCTTTGGTTTCACCCTTGAACTGCCCTTCGCCGACAAAACCATCAACGCCCAAAACTTGTTAAGCCGACAGATAATCAAAATCGCCAGCGAACGCAAAATTCGGGTCATGGTGGTGGATGACAACGACGAAAGCCGCGATATTTTGGTCCGGATGCTGAGCCAGATTGGTATTGAAGTTTCACAGGCCTGCTTTTGTGAGCAAGCCACAATAACCCTTGAGAAACTGGCCAAACATGGCGAGCACAACTTGCCACAGCTGATTTTGCAAGACATTGATGTCAAACAATTTAAACAAAACAACCTGCGCCGCTTCACTACTGGTAACCTAACCACAGGCGACATCAAACATATCGCCCTAACCACCGCCGCACTAGACCAACAACCCAGAGATTTTGCCCAGCAGGGTTTTGACGATTTCATTATTAAACCCTTTCATTTTGACGACTTGTACCATTGTATCGGCAAATTACTGGGCATCGAATTTGACTACAAATCGCCTCAAACTATCACGACCGCACCAGAGAAAACGATCGATTTGTCGAATTTTACGCTGCCCACCGATTTGCACCAACAATTGTGCGAAGCCGCCCTCAATTACGAGATAAGCAAACTAGAATCAGTACTTGAACAATTACAACAAATCGATGGTGCTCATGATGGGTTCATCAATCACGTTAACCGCCTAATAGAACGTTACGACATGGCTCAATTATCAAAAGACTTAGACAAGGTACATCATGATTGAATGGATAAGCCCCCTATTGCTGTTGATGATGCTGTTGGCATCATTGAGTTTAAATTTTTATCAATGGCAACAGCTTAGGCGCAAAGAGCACAAACACGCAACGCAGCTTGAATATCAAAAGAAATCTGCCAGCGAAGTCAAAAGCCGATTTATTGCCAACATATCACACGAAATTCGCACCCCGTTAAACGCCATACTCGGGCACACCCAGCTACTTGAACGGGACCCGCAGATGAACGATGAACAACTGCACAGCCTAAGCACCATTTTAAAGTCAAGCACCCATTTATCAGACCTTATCAACGACCTGCTTGAAATCGCCAGCCTCGAATCCCACACCATGGCACTTCAGTGCAAAGACTTTGATTTGGCCGACATGGTCACCGGACTGTCTAACCTGTTTGCCAAACGTTGCGCGCAAAAACAACTCAGGTGGCGCTATATCAACACGCAATCGGGGTCAATCGAAGTGAACGGCGACATGGCCAAAATCCGCCAAATACTGGTAAAATTACTGGGCAATGCGGTAAAATTTACCCATACGGGCCAGATTACACTGAGCATCGCACACGAGCATCATAACTTTTGCTTTACCATCGAAGATACCGGCCCGGGCATTGCTGAAGACCAACAACACAACATTTTTAAAATATTTACCCAGCAGTCCGATCAAGTCGGGGTGGGTCTGGGATTGGCCATTGCCAAAAGCGAAATTGAACTGATGGGCGGACAACTCGAACTGCAATCAAAACCCGGCAAAGGCTGTTGTTTTTCTTTTACCCTTTGTCTTGAGCCAGCCTTTGGGCAGGTTAATCAACGGACCATTCGGGGACGAAAAGTCAGTCAATTAACCCCAACCTATTTAACTGAACAAAACGAAGTGCGCATTTTTGTGGTTGACCACTGCTCGCAAACCCGCGAAATACTCACCAAGATGTTGCGTAATGTCGGCATAGTAGTCAGCCACAGTGAAAATGGCGAGCAGGCCCTAGACCAGTTAAAACAGCTGTCGCCACAACAACTGCCCCACTTGTTACTGTTTGATATCGACATTTTGTTGCAAGACGACTCGCAGTATCTGGCACAAATTCAAAACAGTTTTGACAGCGACACTATGCAGTTTGTGATCTTGTGCGCCACCGGTATTCAGGGGCAAATTAAAACCCTGTTGTCACTTTACGGCAAAGTCGATGAAAACAACCCGCTAGATTTTCAAAATTTTATTGCCAAACCCTACCGCTTCGAAGCGGTTTACGAGTTGGTTCATCAATTGCTGCATGTCGATTTTGACTATCAAAACGAACAAACCAAGGTCATCTCAAAATCCATCGACTATATCAACCACCCGCTCCCCGGAGACTTATTATGTATCATGCAACAGGCGGCCGCAGTATACGAAATTGGCATACTAGAAGACGCCCTGACCGAGCTAAAGAACCACTCTGAAGACAATCGGGCAATGGCCGATCATCTCAATAGTTTTATCACTCATTACGATATGGAAGGATTACTCACAGAACTGGACAAAGCAGGTAAAGTGCATGAACATCCCCAACATTCGTAAAATTCGCCAACTATTTGAGTACTGCTTTGGCTTCTTTATTAGAAAGGGCTACCTGCTACTCATACTGGCCGCACCAACCGGGCTATTCGCCCAGTCCAACCCAATTCGTTTTGAACACATAAACCAAGGATTGTCACAGGTTTCCATTAATTGCATGTTACAAGACCAACAGGGATTTTTGTGGTTCGGCACCCAAGATGGCCTCAATCGTTATGATGGCTACCGTTTTGAAGTATTCAAACATCAACCCGATAACCAAAACTCGCTGGTCAACAATCATATTCAAAGCCTCTACCAAGACAAACAAGGCCTTTTGTGGATTGGTACGCAAGGTGGCCTAAGTCAATTTAACCCCAAAACAGCCCGATTTACCGGTTTTATTCACAAAGCTGACAACCCACGAAGCCTCATCCACAATAACGTTTTAAGCATCGAAGAGGCCCCTGATGGTGTGCTGTGGCTCGGTACCAGCGCCGGATTAGACCAGTTTGACCCATCCCGGCAAACCTTTAACCATTTTAACCACAACCCACAACAACCCTCCAGTTTAAGCGATGACAATGTTAATATCGTTTACCACGACTCCCGGGGCACTTTATGGGTTGGCACCAACAATGGGCTGAACGAATTTGACCGCCAACGACAAACGTTCAATCATCCGACGATACTGAGCAACCATTTACCCCTACTGAACAACTATTTACCGATACTGAACAACCACAAAATTTTTGCCTTGTTTGAAGACCACCAAGCGATGTTGTGGATTGGTACTGACCAAGGTTTGTATCGTTATTCCCTTGTCAATGATCCGGTCAAAAGCAAGGGCAAGCTAACCCGCTATATTTATGACCCCAACAACCCCTCCAGCATTAGCCATAATCACATCAGAGCCATCATGCAAGATGACAGCGGTGCACTTTGGGTTGGCACCAATGCCCAAGGACTTAATAAACGAGAGCCGGGCAAAGATCAGTTTATTCACTACAATCACAACCCGGCTAACCCGAACAGTTTAAGCAGTGATTTTGTCATCTCGATGTTGCAGGACCGCTCAGGCGCCTTATGGTTTGGCACTTATAGCGGGGCATTGAATAAATATTACCCTTCGGGGGATAACTTTGATAGGTATCGACATGATCCAACCGATGAACACAGCCTTAGCAGCAGTCATGTCCGCGCCATTACGCAAGATAACAAGGGTATGTTGTGGTTGGGCCTGATGGAAACCGGCCTCGATAAATTCAACCCCCAAACCAACCAATTTACCCATTATCGCACCAATTCCGGTTTGAGTTCCCCCGATGTCACCACCATTTTTGAACAGCGCCCCAATCGCTTGTGGATTGGCACCAATGGCGGTGGATTAAACCACTTCAATCCCAATACAGGCCGGTTTGAGCAGTTTAAATACGCTTCTGACGACCCCCACAGCCTCAGTCACAATGTCGTCAGGGCAATAAAACAAGACAGTCGGGGCAACCTATGGATAGCTACGCATTTTGGACTCAACAAATGGCTTTCATCCGATAAAGCATTCACTCGTTACCTAGGTGAACTGGCCCGCTATAAACTGTATTCATTGCATATCGATACCGATGATATGCTGTGGATTGGCACGCTCAACGGCGGTTTATTGCGATTTGAACCCCACAGAGACACCTTTAAACGATATATTCATCACCCTCAAGACCCCACAAGTATCAGCAACAATGACGTATTGAGCATCTATCCCGAGGGCAGCCACACCTTGTGGCTGGGCACCAACGGTGGCTTGAACAAATTTGACATCAACAAACAAACTTTTACTGCTTATCGTGAAAAAGACGGCCTGCCCAATGAT
>JABSOG010000155.1 GCA_013216025.1 Algicola sp.
CCGAATCTTTGGTCGATGGCATTGCCGGACCCTTGCCCGACAAAGCCAACAAAAACCTCAACATGGTGATCACCAGCGGTAAACGCCTCGCCAATCTGGTCAATGACATACTCGATCTGTCGAAACTCAAACACGCCAGCATCGTGTTAAATACCCGCAGCGTCGATATTCATGCGCTGGCCGATGTCGTATTAACCCTATCCAAACCCTTGGTGGGTGATAAAGACTTGGCGTTGGTCAACGCCGTACCCACCACATTACCGGTTGTAGCAGCCGATGAAGACAGATTGTTGCAGATAATGCACAATTTGGTCGGTAACGCGATAAAATTTACCGACAGCGGTTCGGTCAGGATAAATGCCTTTGTGATGGATGAACACGTCAAAATCAGCATCACCGACAGCGGCATTGGCATCGAATCAGATAAGTTTACCGCCATATTTGATGCTTTTGAACAAGTGCAAGATACAACCAACCGGGCGTATGGCGGCACCGGCCTTGGTTTGTCAATCACCCGCCAATTGGTTTCGCTACACGGCGGCACCATTGAAGTCCGTTCAGTACCCGACGAAGGCTCAGTGTTTACTTTTTCGCTGCCGCTGGGGGCACATCAGCACCAAACCACCAGTGCGGAGCAGGCGATTGAACTGGCCGCTTTACCCGCCGTGCCTGCATCAAAGCATTGCGTCGAAACCACAACGTACAAAAACACCTTCGAACCCAGTCTCGATGGCAGTCGATTTAGGTTGTTGCTGGTTGATGATGAGCCGATTAATTTACAGGTGTTAAACAACCACTTGTCACGACATAATTACCAACTCATCGAAGCCAACGATGGTTTGCAAGCCCTTGAGATGCTCAAGAACAACGGCCCGTTTGATCTGGTACTGCTAGATATCATGATGCCCAAACTGTCGGGTTACGAAGTGTGTAAAAAAATCAGAGAAACCCATTCGGTAAGTGAGTTGCCGGTGATATTTTTGACCGCGCAAAATCAAGTCGACAATTTAGTGCAGGGTTTTGCCATAGGCGGCAACGACCACCTCACCAAGCCGGTCGACAAACACGAATTACTGGCGAGGGTCGAAACCCATCTCAAACTGCACGATATCAACCAAAACCTCGAAGACAAAGTCGAACAGCGAACGCGTGAGATTTTAGCCACCCAGAAAAAGCTGATATTGTCAGAAAAACTGGCCTCGCTGGGCACCCTAATGGCCGGGGTTGCCCATGAGATCAACAACCCAACCAATTTTGTCAGTGTCTGTGTTCATACCCTCGAAACCGATCTTGCCGATTGCCGCGCATTTATTTACCAGCTCGCCGGAGAAGATGCCGAGCAAAGCGTACTCGACAGTTTTGCAGCGCAATTTGACCCACTAGAAAAACACCTGTCGATGCTCAAAGATGGCAGTGAGCGCATCAAAACCATCGTCAAAGATTTAAAAACATCAACCCACATGAACGATGAAGACAAAACAACAGCCGCAGTAACCGATATCATTCAAACGACCGTCAACCTGATTGGCGCCAAATACAAACAACAAATCCAATTGCTGACAGAGTTTATCGACCACCCCGTCATCAGCTGTTATCCGGCCAAACTCAATCAAGTGTTTATGAACTTGATAGTCAATGCCTGCGATGCTTTGCTGCTTGACGAGGGTAAAAACGAATCCCACAAACAAGTGATTATTGGTTGTCGACTAAAAGACAGCTGGGTTGAGATCACCGTTAAAGACAACGGTTGTGGCATGGACGAATCAACCAAAAATCAATTGTTCGAACCGTTTTTTACCACAAAAGGCATTGATGAAGGCACGGGTCTAGGGTTGTCGATATCTTATGACATAGTGCAAAAACATGGTGGTGAGCTAACGGTGGAGTCTACCTTGGATATTGGAACAGAATTCACTTTGATGTTGCCAGTGTGAGACAAAATCCCTCCGTTTGTCTTATATTCCCGACAAATGACCGTGAATGGGATTGAACTTTTTTGGCTACAAGGTTACTATTTAATCGTTAGCCAGTAAAAATGGTTGTAGACAAAACAATCCACCTTTACTGAAGACTAAAGTCGACAAGCCAAACAGGTTTGTCAGTGTATTAAGTAAAAAAGGAAGTTGTAATGATAAAAGAAAGCTCAAGTCAATCCAATTTTTTCCACTCACTGCTATCTGTATGGCAGTCTTTATTTTATAAACCGACAAGCCACCACAAATCACTCGCCAGTTCATCGTTTTGCAAATGGTCAAAACGCATGGATAGTCGGTGTGAGCATCCCAATGAGTAATTACCGAGGCAAGAGATAATTCGCGGTAGAAACTGCCGAAGAGCTCGCCGCATAAACCGGTTTGGTTCGCCATAGGTTCCGCCCCAGTTTGGCAATCGTAGGGGCACATCTTACCACCCATCCATGGGTGGCAATCCCCCGTGATTGCCCTTGATCACGCAACACATTGAAATATTGAAGAAATAAAAAAAGGGCAGACACGGGGGTCGGCCCCTACGTTGCCCTAACCAGATTAAATCTACACCCTCGCGCACTCTACGCAGACAATTTCAGACTTATACAGCAACCATCAACGCCCATTGATTTGAGTCAATATCGTCTGGTCCTTGATTTTACCATCTGCAGCCAACAAAAAAGCCTTAGACAATATAAGCGATAATTGATTATCTCCCTCAAACGGCAGAAAAATATCATCCGCCTTGGACTTGCCCCGCCCCGGCACAATACACAGATACTGATCGTCGGGCATCATCAAAATGTTGGTCGAACCCAGGTGAATTTTGTAGGTGCGAAGTTCTCCTTTGACTATCAAATAACGATCTGACAGTTCGCACTGTTCAGCAATTTTAAGCCGGGGCAATAATCGTTCGAGCACGGTTTTTCGAGTTTGTGCGCTGGTACCTAATTCACCAAATCCATAATCACGCCAATACTGCTGATAGCGGGCATCAAGCCCGCCATCCTCCCATTGGGGGTCGTTGCCGACACTACAAACGCCAACATACAAATCCACGTCACGAAATACTTCAGAAAAAACCAACTCAGGAATTTCTGCCAACCCGATTGGCGTTGTCGTATCGTCTGACATGCCAAATTCACTGGCTGACACTTCACTGTCATGGTCGGCATAAAAGCGCACCTGATCCGATACTACGTAATGGTAAACGCCAGCTTCTGTCGTCTGCTCACCGACCTCCCCTACCCCGGCAACCCGATACTCTGCAAAAATACCCCATTTGGCCAATTTCAACTGCACCGTTTCGGCGGGTGCATCCCATGCCCCCTGCAAACTATACTGCCATCCTCTAACTGCCGCCAAGGCACTGAGTTGATGCTGTTTGAGCAAATGGGCAGCAAAGCGATTTGAATAATTGGCGGTTTGTCGTTCTGCATCGTTCAGCAGATAAATTTCGCGGTGCGCCTGTTTAAAGGGTTGAGTGATAGACAAACGCTCAAGCTTGTCGCGCCATGCAACAATCTGCTGCGTGGTGGCAGTTAGCGGATGCCACAACGAGACTACGGCACCTTCGCCTCCAAGCTCCAGTTCAAGCCTCACATCACAATTAAAAATAGCACCGTCCAATTGAACCAAATCATTATCGTGCCATATAACATCAAACGAGTTATCCCCCTGCATAACTGTCCAAATCAAACGCCGCGCCAGAAAACCGACCAACGGGTGGTTGAGGTAATAATCACGCCATTGGTCCAGTGGCCAGCTTTTTTGTTTGAGATAAAACCCTTCTATTCGCTGCTTTTGTGCAGGCAACATTTTTTGAATGTCTTTGCCGTTGGTTTTGAGCGCTTTAAGATCATCAGCTGCGTTCTCTTTAACCCAAGCTGGCACTGATTTTTGCTGTGTTCCGTCGGCTTTTATCCAAACAATGTCGACGCTATTTTTGGCACCTACCGACAACTCGGCGACAAAATCGCCCATCGATTCACGGCAAAAGCCCACATCGGTCAAACCATAGGCTGGTACACCCATTTCTTCGAGTTCTTCGGAGGTCTTGCCTTCTCGAAACGCTGATTTTTCCAAAGCCTTATTGATACCTTTAAGTGCCGTTCGAAAGGTTACCCGTACTTTCAACAGTGCCAGTTGATTGACACCAATCATGCCTTTGATTTCGCCCAAACCATACACACAGGCATTACCCAGTTTTATGGCTCTGGGGCCAAGGCCGGGCACTTTTTTATAGCAGGATATCGCTAAGTCGCGAAATGCTTTGGCGGTGTCATCATCCCCATCTTCACTAATGATCCACACCAACCCGCGCAATATATCCATGTGCATACCGATGATGAGTTTATTGGGGTCGGGATCCCAATCTGACCACGAAGTAATTGGGTTGGTTCTGGGTTTATCGACCAACGGCAACCAAGTTAATACCAGTGCCTTGATTCTTTTTAAGGTGAGCGATTTAACCCATTCGGCCGCGGTAGCCGACCATTTTGGCGAGGGTTTTGCCGAGGTCGCGTCTTTGCAATGTTCAAGCAATGAAACCCACAATGCCAAGGATTGTGGTTTGAGGTTTTGCAGGTCTTTAATGGCTTGATCTGACCACGCTTCACCCGATTGAATCAATAGCTTGGGCCCATCATTTAATAGGTTTTCAACGCTGCCCCGCAAGGCGCGGTATTTTTTATGGCTTTGTCGGTCTTGTAGTTTTGCCTGAAGGTTGGTCAAAGATTCAATCAGCGGGAGGTCAAAAGCCTGTTGTTTTTTATAGTTTTCAGCCAGCTTGATAACCTTCGCAATGGGTGTCCAGACAATATCAAACAAGTCGCTGTCACGCTGAACCCAATCCAATAGGGTTTGTAGTTCTGCTGATTGAAGCGGCAGTTTTTTACCCATCAACTCAGCAGCGGTGACCACCAGCATCTGTCTTTGTTTCCACAGGGTTTCGCCCTCGTCACTGCCACCCCATTTAGTATTACCCGGTGTTTTGACTCGCAACAGCTTAATCTGGTCTTCAATCGGTAAAACCCTTTGTAAAATCAGCAAAACAATCAATCGCCATTTGGCTGGTGACATTTTGCGGATGGTGTCACCGGCATTACAATCCGATAACTTCCAATGATGCCAGTTGACAAAAGGTGCCATTTCGGTGAGCAGGTTGTCTAGTGGTGCTTCAACTTCAGACAAGTCCACACCCGCAAATATTTGTTCAGTCATAGGTATATCACTTGGTAAACCCGGCTTGTTGCATTGCTTTGGTCATTTGTTCGAGCAACACCTCAAGACCATTGAGTGGTCGTATCATCACTTCAAAATGGCAGATTTGGCCCTGTTCGTTCCAACGGATCAAATCAATCCCTTTAATTTTTTTGTCACCGACCATGGCCGAAAACTCCAGCGCGACATTGTCTTCATTAATAAACTGACGGTGATAGGTGAAGTCTTCGAAAATACCAATCACGGTTTTGAGGATAAAAGCAGTAACCTCCTTACCTTGTTTGGGTTGCCACACCGTAGGTGAATGAAACTCGACATCTTCTGCGAGCAGACCAAACAGTAATTTAAAATCTTTATTACCGACTGCTTGGTGCCATTGTTGTAATTGTTCTTCTATTTTTGACATGAATTAAGCTCTCTCATTTTTGTTGGCGAACGCTGCGCTTGGGTCGCTCCAGTTCATAAAACACAAAAAAAACATTGCGTCGAAACAGTGACTAAACTATTTTAGTGACTAAACTACTGACTATGGTTTTTTACTATGATCTAAAGCAGTGGCTAATAGTAGTACCATTTTATTATTGATTGAATTTCAATTTCAATTTATTTCAAACCAAAGACCTAATATTCGCTCAACAATAAGTATAATTATGACAATACAGACAATAAGTGATGAATCAATCGCTGAGCATTTTAATTCTCAAGCGTACCAACTGTTCGAAAAAATAGGTGAAGGTGGTTTTGGCCGTGTTTATCGCGCAAAACAAGTCAACACAGGCCAAATCGTAGCCATTAAATTTTTATCGCTCAGTACGGAATTTGATGAAGCAAAAAAGCAGCGTTATATTGAACGGTTTGAACGAGAAACGCTTTTATGCAGCCGCCTTCAACATCCAAATATAGTCCGTCTACTGGATAAAGGCCGTTGTGGTGATTTGCTTTATGCGGTATTTGAATATGTTGAAGGTAAAACCTTAAGACAAACATTGCTTGATGCTGGGTCTTTATTCCCTGTAGAAGCCGCAGAAATTATGGCTCAGGTATTGGATGCTTTATCGCATGCTCACGAGCAGGGCGTGATCCACCGGGATATTAAACCGGCCAATATTATGTTGACCAAAACAGGTGCCAAAACCCACGCCAAAATCCTTGATTTTGGTATTGGTACTTTGGTTAATGAAGTACGGCAGCTTGATTACAAAAGCATTACGCTGACCCAGGAAACCCTGGGTACCCCTTCTTATAGTGCGCCAGAACAATTACGTGGCGAGCCACCGACCACCAAAACAGATATCTATGTTTGGGGTTTGGTCTTTATCGAATGTTTAACCGGCCAACCGACAATATCAGGTGCCAGTCTGGCTGCTGTTTTTCACAAGCAACTGAGCCAGTCGAATGTGCCGTTGCCAGCCGCTCTTGCCGGTCATACTGTAGCAGCCCTGTTACGCCGTGTACTGCAAAAAAAGGCCAATGAAAGGGCTGCAGACGCCGGTGAGTTATACAATGAATTTACTCAGCTTAATTTTTCCACTCTGGTCGGTGATTTAACCAACCAAAGCAAACGATCACATGCAGGAAGTGAAACTACAGCCGTTCATGTCGGTGATGATGAAACGCAGCTCCATTATTCATCTACGCAGACTTCTTTAACTGAACGTAAACAGATCTCTACTTTGTGTGTAGCCCTGAATATGAGAGCTACAGGAGACGAAACAGCGATTGATTATGAAGTGGCAGATGCACTGCATCGAGACCAAAAATCCCAGTGTGTTGATATCGCAGTCCGTTTTGGGGCATTTCATGTCGGTACTGTCGGCAATACTTTGTTGTTTTATTTTGGTTATCCAACAGTCAGTGATAATGACAGTCGTTTATGTGCCCGTACAGCGTTGGAAATTGTCAGCAAACTACACAACCGCAACTCGCTGTTGAAACAAACTCAGGGCATTGAAGTATTGGCTCATTTGGGCATGCACACTGGGGTTATTACAACCTATGCCGATGCTACCCCTGAAGGTGAAAGCGCCAATATTGCAATGGATTTGGCCCGTCTGGCAGATGCCAACCAAGTATTGTGCACCGAAGGCAGTAAAGAATTGTTGGATACCCATCTGGAATTTCAGTCGCAGCAAAGCAGCGTCGTCGGCATCTGCAACCAACAAATACCCTTGTATTCACTGGTGGGTGAACGCCAGGTGGAAGCCTTTGGATTTTTACGTGCAAACAAAAATAATTACGATTTTATTGGCCGCGATGTCGAGTTGACGGCATTAAAACAGTTATTGAGCCCTAACCATCGCGAAAACAAAAATATCGCCCATATTCACGGTGAGGCGGGTATTGGCAAATCCCGTTTGGTGTTTGAACTGCGCAATCTGGCCCGGGGATTTACTCACTACGTCGCCCAATGTTTGCCTGAGCATAAAAATAATGCGCTCTACCCAATCCTCAATGTTGTTAATTACAAATATTCGTTGGCCAGTCTTACACCCGAGGCAAAAGTGCAGAAGCTGCGCAGTGAAATGAATAAAAAGCAACAAATAAAAGAACAGGACGTACTGCCGATATTGTGTTCCTGGTTAGCCTTACCGTTACCCAAGGATATCTCCGCAACGGCTCACAGCCCCGATGTGCAAAAACAAATTTTGTTCGATGCATTAATCACGTTGTTGTCCAACCAGGATGTTGAGGATTCACCTTACCCCGTTTTATTCTTGTTTGAAGACATGCACTGGGCCGACCCAACCAGTATTGAGTTTGTCTCCAGATTAAGTGCTAATAGCCGTTTCCGGGCATCAAATGATGTTTTCGTCAGTACCTCACGCCAGCCATTGCCGGACAAGCTAAGCACAGCGGATATTCAATCAATTGAGTTGCTTAAGTTGAGCCAGGAAAAAACCAGCGAGTTTGTACTTAATCTGTTTAATAATCTGAAAGTCTCTGACAGGTTGCTCAATGTTGTGGTTACACGCACCGACGGTATTCCGCTGTTTATTGAAGAACTGGTGGATATGCTTAAGCACAAAGGATTGGTTGAGCATTTGAATGGAATTACCGATTTTGTTAGCACTGACGTGATCAGCGAGGTACCAAGCAGTTTACGAGATTCATTACAGCAGAAACTTGATACTCTGGTTTACGCCAAAGAAACGGCACAACTCGCCGCGACCATAGGTCGCGAATTCGATTATGGGTTATTGGCCGCGGCCTCAAATCACAGTCAGGCGCAACTGCAGATTGATTTGAATGAACTGGTCGAAGCCGAGTTGGTCTTTTTGCAACGTAAAGTCGCAGGTGACAGCTACATCTTTAAACATGCTTTGGTCAGGGACGCTGCTTATGAAAGCGGTTCAAGTCAGTTTATTCAGCGCTCACACCGCAGCATAGCCGATTCGTTGATCAATCACTTTGCCACTAGGGCAGAACATGAACCTGTTATTGTGGCAAAGCATTATGCCAGCGCCAAAGAGTATTTACCGGCGGTAAAATATGGGGTGCAGAGCATTTACAACTTGGGTAAAAACTCTTTTAACCAGGAAGCTATTGCACTGGAAAAAGAAGTCCGTTCATGGATTGAATCATTGGATGTTGAAACTGGCCAGGTCGAATGTAAAATTCGTTTGAATGCCACCTTATTGCCTATCCGGACCATGCTTGAAGGGTGGGGCAATAAAGATGTGTACAATCTGGCTGAGGAAAATATTGGCCTGATCCAAAATATCATGGATAAAAAGCTCAGCCTGATCAGTGATGATGAGCTGGATGATATGTATTTCAAAGCCAAATGGACGTTATTTTTTAACTCACACTTGCAAGGCAAACGGGGTGAAGACGGTCAGGCCAGAACGCTGGGTGAGGCACTAATAAAAGAGGTACTTGATACTCCGAATGATAAACAACGGGTGAGAGAACTGGTGACTCGGGTGGTGTTGGCGCAAGCCTACTTTTTTGATGCCGACTTTAATAGATCCAAAGATTGTTTTTCCATTGCCATTGGTTTGTATGATGAAAGCATCGATGGTGATCTTTATATTGATTATGTGATTGACCCCTATCTGTTTTCTGCCGGTAATCTGGTTTGTCTTAATGTCATCATGGGAGATCATACCGAAGCAAGACGATATTGTGAGCTATGTCTGCAATACGCCGAAAACACCAAAAATTCAGCCAACATCGCCACCGCCTATGCGTTCGGCGGCTGTATGCGCTTTGTGATGTTTGACCGTGAAGCTATGCGGGACTGGACCAATGAAGCGGTGACGACTTATGGCAAGAGCCTAGAAAGCAGTTGGGTTTGCAGTTATCTTTACATGCTGCATGACTGGCCTGACAGGATCATCCAGCGATCGGCGGATATTGTCAAACATGAACAAGAACAAGGGTTGGATGGTTTTATGTCATGGTATGCCGCCTCACTTGCCGATACTTATATTTATCATCGCAAGTATGAAGAAGCGATCGCTTTGATGAACAGTATTCTCGATCGCTCGCTGGAATTTGGCGATCCGTGTATTTTATCAATGAACTATCGTTTTCTGGCCATTGCCCAGTATCATCAATCTGGAGGCTTGTGTGACAAGACCTTGAAAGCTATTCAACAAGCGATTCAGTGTGCCTATGAGACTGATTCCAAGTGGCTGGAGTATCAGGCGATCAAAGATTATCTGGTGTGGGAGAGCAATGCTGAAATCATTGCTGAGAAACAAACGCGTTTGCAACAATTGTTAGCCAATATGCAAGGTATTGAACAAAATCATCAATATAGTGCCAGGGAGCAGTGATTTCAAAGGATTGTTAATTCGATCAATTGCCCCAGTAATTGACCAATATCGATGTTTAATCTTTGTCGTTTGTCTGGGTTATTGAAGTAAACAACAATATCAATAAAATGAAGGTAAAAAAAATATGACTGATATCGAAAAATGTTCACACCAGACGCCAGGCGTTACTCACCAACAGTGTTTTGAATTTAATAATTTTGTAACAATCAACAATTTGACTCGTCAGTATTTGCTCATGATGATGCAGATGCAGGAATCACCATTATTACGCGATATGTTTTCCTGTATTACATTTGACGAAGAAATTGCCGGTATGTGTCAGAAAAGCATACAAGATAAAACAATCAACCCGCAGAAAATCATACAAGTCAACAGTACTTCGTTAACGACTCACTTTTTGGGTGAGGGTTTGATTATTTATCAGTTTTGCAGTATAAACTCCGCGCTGCCGCCTGCTTCGACCCAAGATAAACACCTGAAAAAGGACGAAGTCGTTGAATTCCCTTTGGAAGACCAGGGGTTCTACGGTTTGCCAGTCAATCCGAGTTGTCAATACCGCAAGGCTTTATGGGCTCGTTTGAACGATAAATTCGGTGTGATTAAACCAAGTGATCGCTCTGCCGATGATTCACAATTCGAAATTGATGTTAATAAAACATATACAAACAGCAAAGGCGAAGAATTTAGAGTCAGCATTATTGCGCGTCATTCAGGTTGCGGCTTTAAATCGCCGGAAAACGCTCTTATCCGCCTTGATCCCCGGTTGGTTTGGTGCCAGACAAAGCTAAAATTGAAGCACAGGCCGGCAACGAATGATGAAGCGGCGATTGATAATAAAAATGATGGTCTCTATATTGTCAATTTTGCTGGTGGTGCCCAATGGTACAGAGATTCGTGGCCAAAAATAGACGAACTGGATAATACCGCATTTATGGCACCAAATTGGGGTAAAGGGAAAAGCTTTGTTATTTCAACCAGTACTCAGGAATTGAGTGAAAGCAAGGTTTCCTTTGACATATTGGAAAATAAATCTGGAACAATAGACAAGGTAATCATTATAATGCCGTTTGTCTGCTGTGCCTTTGATATGTTGACCGAAGTATATTTTGACGACAATGACGAACCTCTGGTACTCTTTTCAACCTGATTTGGAGAGGGGCTTGAGCCCCTTTTTTTCTATGCTTACGCCTTTAAACATCAACAAAAATATTGCCATCAGTCAATTAAGCAACCTAAATCTTATTGTCAGCACACCTTTGCAGACGATGGTGATCGAACAACCTCAAATGCAGGCGATTATTTTGCAGTTGCTGGAAACGCCGCTCGACATGATGCAGCTAATTGACAAGTTGGCAGATAAATATCCGCAAATGGAATTAATGCGCACATTGAACACCTTGAAACATTATCAAATCATCAATGCTGCCCAGCAACCTCCGGCATTTGAGCTGCATAACCACTTCAGCGCCATGGCTGCACATAATGCCAGTGACATGCCCTTCAAGTTCATTGATTTTGAGCAAAACAGCCTGGTTGCACATTTTGAATCAAACGGCCATGGACCCGCTGCTGCTGGCTTTCCGGTCATGCTGGTCAATGATATTTTGGATCAGCGTTTAGATGCCTTTCAGCAAACGCAATTTTCAGCAGAACAGCCATTCATCGTTGCTCAGGTCACTGGTACTGAGTTGTTAATCAGCCCGGTGATAGATCCCTGTAAAAGTCCTTGTTGGGCCTGCATGGCTTACCGCTTGAAATTGCACCGTCCGATGCAAGCGCTGCTCCAATCGGCAAAACAGATTCAAACAGCTCAAGCCGATTTCTGTGCACAAGCGGTAAATGTGATTAGAAAGGTGCTGAGTGCACAAATTGAGCCGCTACACCGTTCAGATGACAGTTCAAATCAAAGTTCAGATGAACAGTCGCATGATTTGGTCAAACTGAACTTGACCAATGGCGAGACAAGTCATCACCGGGTGAGCCGCAGGCCACAATGCCCATGTTGTGGCGATCCGGACCAAAAAGTTGACTACCACAAGTTGTCTTTGTTGGCCGACAATTCTACCGTGGCGAACGATGCTGGTGGTTACCGAACTGTTTCTGCCAAGCTGACTTACCAAAAATACCAGCATTTGGTTGATCCTCTGACAGGTATCATGGCCAGTGTCGATGAATATCGCAAAGTCCCGGGGGCGCCGATTTATAATTACTGCTCGGGGCGAAATATTGCCCTGCAAAGCCGCAGCCTGTTCTGGCTCAATAACCATATGCGTTCGTCAAGTGGCGGCAAGGGGGCAAATGAACAACAGGCAAAAACAGGGGCATTGTGTGAGTCGGTTGAGCGCTATTCGATGGTTTATCATGGTCAGGAGGCTTGTACCACTGCAAGTTATAGTGAGTTGGCAAGCAAAGCAATTCATCCCAACACCTGCATGAATTTCAGTCACAAACAAATTACTGAGCGTGAGTCCATTAACAAGCACAGCAGTGCTTTTCATACCTTGGTGCCCATTGATTTTGATGAAAATGCCCAATTGGATTGGACTGGCACCTACTCTTTGATTGATCAACAAATTCGTTATTTACCCAGTGCCTTTTGTTTTGCCCAATATCCGGCAGCAGATGAAAACCAGCTGTTGGCTTATCCCGATTCAAATGGTTGTGCGGCCGGTAATAATCCCGCAGAAGCGATTTTGCAAGGCACG
>JABSOG010000156.1 GCA_013216025.1 Algicola sp.
GCTCAGGATTTTCCATGCTCTTGACTAATTCGAGCGCTGTAATGCCATCTTCGGTTTCCAGTACGTGGTAAAAATCTCGCAATACCGATGCCATGACTTTTCGGTTGGATTCCTCATCGTCGACGATCAAAATTGTGTGTTTTTTGGTTGACGATTCTTTGGCTTGCAATTCACTGAGTTTTTTCTTACTGAATAACGACATTCTACCTATATCCCGTGGTCTGTGTTGATATCTTATATCAGTGCTAAGTATAGGAGCAGATGAGACTAAATGCACAAAGAATATTTAGTTTTTCAGTCGTATAGCGTTATTTGGATACTTTCCACCCAGACAAAATTAAGGGCGGATTCATAACCTGCACAACCGGAGTAAGACCCTCCGGTAGATGGGTGTTTTTTATTGGTTCAGCACTGATAATTTACCTATAATGCTCTAAGAACGTTCTTTTTGCGCCATCGCCTGTTTGAGCAAATTCTTTAATTTGATCAAATCTGCACTCATGTTCATGGCTGCATGTGGTTGGTCGTTCGGCGTATTGCCCGAGCGTTGTTGCGCCCGGGTGTGGTGAGATTGCATACCTTCGATATGGTTGACAAACTGCTGAATTGCCATTTTGTTAAACTCTTGTTAAATTTTTCTAACAGTCATTCTAGTCACGGTTCCCTTTCTGTCAATCCTTTTTTTTGTTTGGGCGGCCTACGGCCGTGAAAGTCAAGAGCTTCACCACGGAGGCACGGAGCCACGGAGGAAAGAAAGAGGAGGACTAAAAACAGAAAAAGAAAAGATAAAGGATTTAATTTACAACATTACTTTGGTTTAGTAAGTACATATCAGTATTCTTCTTTTAATCTTTTATTCTTTTGCTTTTCTCTTTCTTTCTCCGTGCCTCCGTGACTCCGTGGTGAGATCTTTTAACCTTAAAAACCGTAGCCGCATCAGCGTAACTGCGAAATAGCCTCGGCTTTGCCGCCAAAAACCCGATATCCATAAAACGTGTAAATTAATATCACCGGCAGTAAAGCTACCACGCCATAAAACACAAAAGACAAACTGCTTTTTGGTGCGAGCGCGTCATACAGGGTTAACTGTCCGGGGATAAGATACGGGTGCATCCCAATCCACAATCCGGCAAAACCCAGCATGAACAACAGCACAGTCAATATAAATGGCAGTCTGTAAATGGTTGGTGTCTGGCCGGGTTTAATTGTTTTAGCCAAATAACCGCAATGGAGATACAACCAGCCACCAAGGGTCATGGCCAGCAACGGTAACGGTGACAAAAGCAGCACATTGGGCCAGCTAAACCAGCGCTGCCATATCAGCGGATTGGTCAATACCGAATACAAACTCACACCGATAAAACTGACCAACACAATCACCGTGAGCATTTGTGCCAATTTTGCGGCGCGAATTTGCATATCGGGGGTCTTTTTGATCATCATCCAACCACAGCCAAGCAATGCGTAACCCGCCATGACCGCGAATCCAGTTAACACAGGGAATAAGCTCAAACCGGGGCCTGAGGCAGCGATGACATCGCCCTGTATAATTTTACCGTCAACAACTTTACCGTCAACAACAGTGCCAAGGATAAATCCCTGACAAAACGCTGCCGTACTTGAACCGAGCGCGAATGCCCTATCCCACCATACAGTGCTGGTGGTCGACTTAAAACGATATTCAAACGCAGCCCCTCGCATCACCAGTGCCAACAACATCACAATCACCGGCAGATAAACACCAGACAGTAACATCGCATAAGCTTTGGGAAACGCGGCGAACAAAATCACGCCACCAAACACTAACCAGGTCTCGTTCCCATCCCACACATGAGCGATGCTGCTCATCATCAACCCCCGCTCTTGTGGACTCTTGAACCACGGATAAAGGATGCCAAGACCCAAATCAAAGCCGTCTAAAATGACATACATCAGTACAGAAAATGCCAGTATTGCAAACCAAAACTCTGCGTTATACATGATGATTGACCTCTTGTTGAATGGGTTGGGCGCTGCCCAGTTGCTGCTCGGACACAGCCAAGCCAGCACCATGACGAATGATTTTTTTCATGAAATACAAGTAAGCCCAAAACAACACGCTGTAACACACCACAAACAAAGTTAATGACAAGGCCACTTTTTCTGCCGCCAGCGGGCTGTACACATCGTGAGTTCTTACTAGGTTGTATATGACCCAAGGTTGACGACCCACTTCGGCAACGTACCAACCAGCCAGCGTGGCAATAAAACCGCTAGGGATCATCAATTTTAGCCATTTTAAACTGAAAGTGCTTTGCCACAACTTGCCCTTAATCAACAGCCAACCCGACCAAAATGCGCAGAGGATCATCAAAACCCCCAAACCCAGCATCACCCGAAACGAATAGAACACCAAACCAACATTGGGGATTTGGTCTTTAGGCACTGAATTGAGGCCCTGTATCTCGCCATTGAGGTCATGGGTTAAAATCAGACTGGCCAGTTTTGGGATTGTAATCTCCCAGTCATTTTTACCTTCTTTTTTATTTGGCCACGCCAATATTCTAAAACCTGCGCCCTTTTCGGTATCCCAAATGCCTTCCATTGCCGCAACCTTAATCGGTTGATGTTCTTTAACATTCAGTCCATGCAAGTCGCCAACAAAAATCTGTAAGGGCGTGAGTATCACCAAAGCTACAATGGCTTGTTTAAGGCCAAGTCGTGCCAAAGTGGATGTTTGGCTTTTTAACAAAATGGCCGCTGAAACACCGCTGACAACAAAACCTGTCGTGACAAAACTGGCCAATAACATATGCGTCAAACGGTAAGGAAAAGACGGGTTGAATATCACCTGCCACCAACTGATCACCTCAAAGTGACCATTGACAAACTCAGTGCCCGCGGGGGTTTGCATCCATGAGTTGGCGGCAATGATCCAAAATGACGACATTAAGGTGCCCACCGCAACCGTGGCAGTTGCGCCAAAGTAGATTTTTGGATGCACTCTTTTGCGGCCAAACAGCATAATGCCCAAGAAGCCCGCTTCGAGAAAAAACGCGGTCATTACCTCATAAGCCATCAAAGGCCCAATCACAGGCCCTGCTACTTCAGAAAACCCGCTAAAATTGGCCCCGAATTCGTAAGACAGTACCACGCCTGTTACCACGCCCATGCCAAATGTCACAGCAAAGGGTTTCAGCCAAAAATTCACCTGCTGTGCATACTTTTGATTGGCTGTTTTTAACCACAAACCTTCCATCGTCGCTATATAACAAGCTAGGCCAATGGTCAGGGTGGGAAAAATAATGTGATAGCTCAAGGTAAAGGCAAACTGAAGTCTCGACAGAATTTCGCTATCCATATTAACGACCTCGCTTGTGACTTAAGTGTTTGATAAAACTCGGTAATAAAGGTAAACCGACCAGCGCCACAATTAAAAACACTTCCATTGCGAAATTAACTAACATAGAGACCTCTTTGTTTATTGTGTATTCAGCCTTAAATAGCAAGTTAGGTGCCATCGACAAAATTTTTATAACAACTTGATCTACATCAAATAATTGATAAGCTACAATTAAACATGTCAACTTTGTTTACAATGACAAAGCACTAACTGTAAACTTTCTTTACAGGTGAAAAGTTGACAGCGGGGCTAAATAGTCACAGCCAAAAATAGGACAATATGAATCGACTACTGATTTTTCAAAGTACCATGGGGCTGACCGTGGTTTGTGGTTTGTTGATGGCGGCATGGCTGTTTAAACATGCTTCGCAACAAAAAGGCATTAAGGCACTGGCGGGTTTTAACTTTTTTATGGCCCTTTGGTGTTGTGGACATTGGCTGCTCAGTATGAACTATTCGATCGCGGGGCAAGCGTTACTGTCACTCAATCCGATGATGCCGACCTTGTTCTTGCACTTTTCGTTGTGGTTTGTCAGCGACCGCGTTGACAATGCTCACGTGCTGAAAAAGATCCTGCCCTTTATGCCAATCATCTATATTTCGTCGCTGAGTGTGGTTGTCATCAGCATTGGTTTTAGTGGCAATACACTACAGCCCTGGCTCGATTTTCCGTTGTTTTTGCACTTAGGCCAGGTGGGTTGGATAAACCTGTTCTACACCATTTTCATCGGCCTGTTTGGTCACGGGGTGTTGTTGTGGGGTTATGCCAACAGCCAAGACAATACTCGGCGCACCATCATTATGCTGTTTGGCGCGGGGGCTTGGGGTTTCACGCTTGCCACCAGCTACATTTTGCCGTCGTTAGGCCTAGATTTTTACCCTTACCTGTTGTGGTTTTTGCCCAGTTATCTGCTGCTGATCACCTTTGCGGTGTTGCGATACCAAGTGTTTGCGGTGAACTACTGGGCCATTAAAGCCATTATCTGGGCTATTGCTCTGTTGGCATTATTGGGGCTAACCACCCTGCTCACCAGCATGGCCAGCCAAATGGGATTAGCACACCTTTCAGCCATACCGCTGTCGATTATCTGGTTGTATTCGATTATCTCGGGCCTAACCTTATGGCTGCTCTACAATCCATTGCACAAGCTCGCCAGCCGTTTGGTCTATCCCGATGTTAAACTGAACGAGCAGATTATCGATAACTGGTTGCTTAAACTCAACACCAGTCAATCATTCGACCAACTGGGCGACACTGCAACCGAACTGGTGTCGAGTTTTATTCGCCAGCCTGTGATTATCGCCATTAAAGCGCGTCACCTCACCGAACAACTGTTAATCGAATGCTTTATACAAAACAACGAATGGCATTTTGAGTTAAAAAACTGGCAGAATGTGACGCCGGGTATTCGCCATGCAGCGGAGATATTTGCGCCACTGCTGTACACCAGTTGTGTCAACCTCGACAAATCACTGCGCCTTGCCGAGCAAGAAAAACAACGTCAAGAAGAACTGCGTTTGGTTGAACTGGGTTCACTGTCGGCCTCTATCGCCCACGAACTGCGTAATCCGCTCAATATCATCTCGATGGCGTCAGCCCAGTGTGATCCCAAGGTCAAAGAGCACATACAAAGTCAGCTAAAACGGGCAGATACCCTCATTCAAGACCTATTGTCTTATGCTCGGGTAATCGAACTCAATGGCCAAAATATCGTTTTGTTGCCACTGCTAACAACGGTGGCCAAAAACATCGCTGAACAACACAAAGTCACCCTAGACATCGATTGCCCTGAACAACTGTCGATTTATGCCGATGTTTACAAGCTGCAACAAGTACTGGTTAATTTACTCGACAATGGCGCGGTGTTTGGTGCCATGGTTGAAAACGGCACAATGCCAATTGTGCAGATACAAGCCAAACAATCAGATAACGCCGTACAAATCAGTTTTCACAACAATGGACCTGCTATCACCCCCTTGCTGCAAAGCGAACTGTTCAAACCCTTTATTAGCAAACGCGTTGGTGGCAGCGGTTTGGGCCTTGCGATAGTGCAGCGCATTATGAAAGCCCACCACGGCAGTATAATTTTTAGTGAACAATTAGGCTGGAATGTCAGTTTTGTTTGTTCTTTCCCGTCATGTAATAAAGAGCAAAAAAAGAACACAAAGGGCAATAAGTGATGAAAACACCGAGAATATTGATAGTCGACGACGAAACCGCCTTTTGTGAATTGTGCAGCGACTGGTTGACTCGCAACGAATACGAAGTGGTCAGCTGCTATAACCCCGACAGTGCCAGCAATACATTCAAAGCCCAGGAGTTTGACTTGGTGCTGTTAGACCTAGCCTTACCACCGACGTTTTTGCCTGAAGAAGGCCTCAACTTATTGACCCTGTTAAGTAAAGTGCCCGTTATTGTGATGACCGGTCACGCCGAGCGGGCGTTGGCATTAAAGGCCATAGGCCTTGGTGCATGGGATTTTCTCAGTAAACCCGTCGACCCAGACATGTTGCTGGTGGTGGTCAAACGGGCTATTGAAAAACACCAGATCAAACAAGAATTGAGTCAACTTAAATCGGTGTTGGCCGCACAACGTCAAGATTGTGGTTTGGCTGGGATCAGCCAAAATATCTGTCAACTGAGAGAACTGATACAGCGCATTGCCCCCACCGAAGTCTCGGTGCTTATTAATGGCCCCAGTGGCACTGGCAAAGAGTTGGTCGCCAAAGCCGTTCATCAATTGAGTCAAAGACATCAACAGCCATTTATTTGTGTGCACTGCGGTGCTATTCCGCAAGAATTGATCGAAAGTGAATTATTTGGCTACAAACGAGGCGCATTTACCGGCGCCGACAAAGACAAAAAAGGTCTGCTGGCACTGGCCGATGGCGGCACCTTGTTTTTAGATGAAATCGGTGAAATGCCCTTAACCATGCAGGTCAAACTGTTGCGGGTATTGCAAGAAGGCTGTTACTACCCGGTAGGTGGCCGAGCGCTCGAATACATCAACTGCCGGATTGTCAGCGCCACCAACCGAGACCTCGACCAACTGATGGTCGAGGGGCAATTTCGCGAAGATTTTTATTACCGGATCAAAGGATTGACGCTGCAAACCACCGCTCTAGCGCAACGCCCAGATGACATCGCGGTTTTGCTCGACAATTTTCTATCCATCATCAACAAAACCCTGCCTAGCGCCAAACCCTTGTCTGACGAGGCCCTGCAGTGGTTTTTAAGTCAACCGTGGCCTGGCAACGTTCGCCAATTACGTAACGCGTTACAATCCATTGCGGCGGTGAGTGCCCAAAACAGTCTTATGTTGGCCGACATCGAATTGATGTTTCCATCAACGACCAATGACATGGCCAAAGGACTGTCTACGACAGAGACTTTAGAACAACAGGTACAATGGATAGAGATAAGACTCATTCAACAAGCGCTCGCCAAATGTGGGGGTAACAAATCCCAGTCGGCTTTGCAACTGGGTTTGTCTCGTCAGGGTTTGCTCAACAAAATGGCGCGTTACGGGATTTAGCGGGATTTACACCAATGAGCATCAGGTTAGTTGCCACGGCCGCCCGTATAGGCATTACTAATTTCGCGGATGGTTTTATTGCGATTGTTGCTGTCATCAGCGCCGTCATCAACCACTGCCTGAACCAGATTCAATCGGGCGTTTTTATCAAAAAAGAAAGCAATGGTTTTTATTGGGTTGCTCATGTCGGGTGATTTAACGATATTATTGGTGACTATGGTCAACTCACTAAAATTGGCGCTGTCCACTTTGCTACAGAGATTGTTGCGTTGGACTTTGTAATGGTCATAAAAATAAATACAGGTCTGTGCTGGGGTCATGCCTTTTACAAATCCGCCACCGAGGCGTTTACCTGCAGGTGTTGTTGTGTCATTGCTGGCGCTACGAATCGATGAATAGTCGACTGATGATGCTTGGCAACCTGCCAGCGTTAATACGGCTGCTGCGGCGATGACGAGTTTGCGATTAAAAATGTTGAACATGATTACTGTCTCCAATGCGATAGGGTTTGTTCATTGATATTACTTGTACTTAGGTAACCGCATTGAAAAATAAGTTCAAAAATAAGTGAAAAAAAGTGAAAATAAGTGAGTAATTAATTTGCCTACACGGATGTAGGCAAGGCGCTGTGCCTGGAGCACAACAGCGTTTGCCCACTTACTTTTGAGAGGATATAGCGTTGTTCGATTAGATTGGTATGTTAGTAGTTGCTTGAAATTTGTCGAGTGGTTTTGTTTTTGTTGTCACTGTCATCCGAAGTATCGTCGGCTACCGCTTGTACCATGCTCAGTTTGGCATATTTGTCGAAGAAAAAAGCAATGGTTTTCATTGGGTTGTTTTTGTCAGGTGACATGGTGATCTGTTTATTGACTATGGTCAGCTCAGAAAAATCGGCTATGCCCACTTTTTTACACAAATCGTTTTTGCGTGACTTGTAGTGATCATAAAAATAGATGCAGGCTTGCGCTGGTGTCATGCCCTCAACAAAACCGCCGCCTAGACGTTTGCCTTGAGGGGCAGATACCGAGTTACTGGTGCTGCGAATGGCTGAATAATCAACCTGTGTGGTGCCACAACCGACCAAAGTGCTAACAGTTGCCGCGACAATCAATAATTTGCTGTATTTTACATTAAACATTCTTTTTACCTTAAACGATTCTATAGGGTTCGGGCATATACCCGGTGAGATTGAAATAGGATACCCGGTCAAAACACAAATACAATAATAAAGACTTGGAACTTTGCTATCCAAATGCTACAAAATGTAAAAAACAAGGAGTAATCAACATGCTGTTATCATTTTTCTACGCCATTTTTGGCGCTTTTTTGCCGTTGCTGGCGATAAGTTTCATGCTGGCTCACTGGTTTGTCAAAATGCAGCCAGACACTGCTGACAACGCTCAACAGACCAGCACCCGGGTGTTTAAAGCGCAATTGGCCGATTTTAACAAAGCAGAAAAAAGGCGCAAAAAGCAAAAACACTACGTGTCAGATTTGAATCCTGTGCAGGCAAAATGGTTAATATTTGGCGGTAACTTTTATGGCGTGGTCGCGCTTTACACCTATCTATTGGTTGAGCTTGCCGATTTAGCTAAATTTTTCCGCGAATTTACCAGCGTCAGTGATTTTATCAATCGCATCAATTTAGGCATGTTGATAGACCAACTTATTCAAGCGTTGATGAACTTTATCACCGCCATCACCTGGCCGAAATACTGGATTGAAACGATTGAGGGCCATAACGCCGAATTCATCTGGCTGGGAATGGCCTACTTGGGTTACCTTGCGGGCATCAAGGCGGCTTTGTATTATCGGGTTCGACAAGAGAGTCCGCCTGATGTGGAATAATGGTGCTACGAGCGCTTATATAAAAATGCGCAGCAGATTTATCAAAACAACTGTTTATCTATCCACTGCATTGTATTATCATGCCCGGCAAAGAGATTGGGAGTTGTTACCTTGGAAAAATTCAGCAATATTTATCACCGCGCCGCTGAGCGCAAATGTGGCGAACAAATGCTGTTGTCATTGCTTAATGAGCCTTTGCCAGCAGCTGATATTGCCCGTTTGGCTGATGACCAATGGCTTGAAGAATTTACCCGAAAGATCTTTCAAAGTGGTTTTTACTGGGCAGTGATCAACAACAAATGGCCGGGATTCAGAGAAGTTTTTTGGGATTTCAATATCGGCAAACTGTTGATGATGCCACCCGAAATGTTAGAAAAAAAAGCCAGTGACCAGCGCATTGTCCGCAACTACACCAAGGTAAAAACCATCACCGCCAATGCGTTGATGATACATGTTGCCAGTGAAGAACATGGCAGTTTTGGCCAGTTTATCGCTCAGTGGCCAACCGATGATATTATCGGCTTATGGGCCTACTTAAAGCAACATGGCTCACGCCTGGGCGGCAATACCGGCCCCTATGCGCTAAGAGTTATGGGCAAAGACACCTTTATGCTGTCACGCGACGTAGAGGCGTACTTAAGAGCCAACGACATTATCGAAGGCGGCTTGCAAACAAAGCGCAGCTTGCGTGCTACGCAGGACTTTTTCAACGAAATGCAGCAACAAAGCGGGTTTTCGTTGCAGCAAATCAGCCAAACCATTTCTTATTCGTGCGGTGATAATAGAGTTGGGGTTGCTAGTGCCTGATGCATTGGATGTCAGCAACCATCACTAAGACTTTAACGCCGTTAGAATCAGCCTCTTCTATCGGCTTAAAACCCATACGGGCATACAAACCACCGCTTAAGTCTTCGGTTTGCAAATAAAGCTTTTTAACACCCACACTGCGCGCCTTGGCAATAACTTCGCTCACAAGTTTGAATGCAACGCCTTTACCGCGGTGGTTTTCGTCAACATATACTCCGCCTATCCAATGTTCGAATTGAGGGTAGATATCCATTTCTCTAAACTTGAGCTCTGCTGCGCCGATTAATGTGTCATCTTCTTTGGCCAATACCAGCAATGGTGGTTTGTCGCGATTAGTCGATGCGTAAACCTTTTTCTCTACTTCATCTTTGTCATAACGCCCGGTATCTTTACACCATTCATTAAAATACCAGGTGGCCACTGTTGCGGCTGCTGATGGCTCATCGGCTAAAAGTAACAATTTCATTAATTTCCTGTTATCCGCCAACCAGCGGCGTTAATTTGACAAAACTAACCATGGTATTTGATTTAATGGTGATGAGTTGAGATAAAGATTCAGCCTGTAAATCATCAATCAGAATAAAAAAAACGTTATTGGCGAAGGCCTTGAGCGCAATTGCAACTTGCAGCTCGGCGTTGATGGGTTGTTTTTTACTGGGTTTGCCGGTTTGGCTTTTACCAATAGGTTGCACCAATCCATGCAGGTATCCCTGCGCTTGTTGATTGTACTTGTCAACTTCCTGAAACACCCGTTCAGTAATGATGTCTTGAACTGACACTTCGACTTTGTCGAAGCTCAGCTTTAACTCGTTGTATACCGTGCCCAGCGCATTCTCATCACGAATCAACAATATATTTTCATGTAACGTATCAACCCGCAAATTCAACAAAATACGATTCAGCTGGTTTTTCTGGTTTAATGATGGTTTCGGTCAGGGCGGTGCCTAAATACAAATAACCGACAATTTCATCTTGTGCGTCAAGGCCCAATAGGGTTTTCATATGCGGATTGTGAGCATAAGCGCCAGTGCGCCAAACGCCGCCATAACCTAATGCAAAAGCGGCTTGTTGCATCGCCATCACGGCACAACCGGCAGAGGTAATTTGTTCTACGCGAGGCACTTTTGGGTGTTCTACATATTTGGCGATGCAGGCTATCACTAAAGGCGCTCGAAATGGCAGGGTTTTGGCTTTGGTCACTACCGCTTCCTCAACCTAGTCGTCGGCCAGTTTCGCGGCTTGGGCGTACAATTCACCGAGTTTTTTCTGACGGTCCTCGTTATCAAAAACGATAAAAGACCAAGGCCGTAAACCGGCATGATCTGGTACCCGAACCGCTGCTTTTTGGATCAGTTGCCAATGTTCTGGTGTGGGTGCAGGGGCTTGTAAACGTGGCGTTGAGCTTCGGGTTGTTAATAATTCAAGAGCGTCCATTTAAAAATTACCTCATGGAAAAAGATGCGGGTAGGCTAACAGTTTTTTTTGTCGGTTTCCTCGTTTATTTCAAATGCTGCATTAATGAGGTACGTCCTTGTATCCCTGTGTCGGCGAATTGCCGCTTTTATTCCTTTATTTGAAGAGTGTTTTTTTAAACCAGTAATCGAGGCTGACAAAACGCCCGCCACCACTGAAAAACAATGACAGCAACAGCAGAAAATAAATCACTGAAAATTCGATACCATTTTGGAGTATCACCACCGACCCTTTTTCGCCAACCCAGTCGGGGTTTTCGCTGTTTTTAATCAAATGTTTGACTTCATTGAGCCGTTGCTTAACCTCAACGCTGTTTTGCGCGCTTTGTTCAGCCTGTTCAAAACCCAGCCACTGGAAAAACAAAGTTGGGCTGGTGGCACTGTTCGACGGTGCGACCGAATACCAGCCATTGTCCCAATGCACCGAGGTTGCGGCGATTATCATGGTAAACATCAATGGAATGGCCACGATACGGGTCAATAAACCCAGTAAAAGAAACCAGCCACCCAAAAACTCAGACCAACCAGCCAAAAACGCCAGTAAGTCAGGAAAAGGCAAACCCAGCCCCCATTCACTGTTACCAAACCAACTCACCACATTGGGATCGGCCAGCAGGCTTTCAATAAACGTGAGACCTTCAGAACTCATCCCCAATTTGTTGTAACCGGCAATGATCATCACCGGGGCGATAATTAGGCGAATGAATAACGGCACCAAACCATCGGCAATTTTGATGCGCTCAAACACATTTTCGTACAGGTTCGTTAATTTATCTTTGATCATTGGTTTGTCCCTTCCTTTACCCTTTTCAATATTTACTTTTGCTTTTCGCAACCTTGTCGCAATAAAAAGTTGCATACACAAAGATGCGAAGCCCTGTCTTCAACGGACGGGTTTAGATGGCCGCTGCCAATTCAGCCCCTTGCTTGATGGCTCTTTTGGCATCAAGCTCTGCGGCGACATCGGCACCACCGATGAGGTGAACGGTTTGTCCTGCCGCTTGCAATGGTGCCAACAATTCGGCCAGCGGTAATTGTCCGGCGCAGACTATCACATTGTCGACCTCAAGCAAACGCTGTTGACCATCGATTTCAATTAACAGACCGTCATCATTGATGGCCAGATAATTTACCCCGGCCATCATTTCGACGTTTTTGTTTTTAAGCGTCGAACGATGCACCCAACCAGATGTCTTGCCCAGTCCTTTGCCAACCTTAGTGTCTTTGCGCTGCATCAGATAGATTTGACGCTTACTCGGTTGATGCTCGGGCTGCTTTAAACCGCCACGATTTTGATAATCGGCATCAATGCCCCACTCGGCTTGCCACACTTTGAGATCAAGCGCAGCAGAGTGTTCTTCGGCCAAAAATTCTGACACGTCAAAACCAATACCGCCAGCACCAATCACGGCGACTTTGTCACCGACCGGTTTGTGATCTCTGAGCACATCCAAATAAGTCATGACTTTTTCGTGGTCGATGCCCTCAATGTTCAAATCACGTGGTTTGATGCCCGTGGCGATGATCACCTCGTCAAAATTAGCGTCAACAATGCTGTCGACACTTTGCTCGCTTTCAAGGTGCAGTGTGACACCCACTTCATCAATCAGGTTGGCATAATAACGCAGGGTTTCGAAAAACTCTTCTTTGCCCGGAATTTGTTTGGCGTAGTTAAACTGGCCGCCAATTTCTGCCGCTTTGTCAAACAAGTGCACGTCGTGACCCCGTTTGGCCGCATAGGTAGCAAACGATAACCCGGCAGGACCGGCACCAATCACCGCCAGCTTTTTACGGCCATTAGTGGGTGGAAAGTTCAATTCGGTTTCGTAACATGCCCTGGGGTTAACCAAACAACTGGCACGTTTACGCTGGAATACATGGTCAAGACAGGCCTGATTACAGGCGA
>JABSOG010000157.1 GCA_013216025.1 Algicola sp.
GTCGGTCCCCACCCATAAGCGGCCACCATCGTCCTCGAAAATACTGTAGATGTGGTCGCTGCCCAAGCTATAGGGGTCGTTTAGATTATGGCGATAATGTTTAAATACACCGGTTTTACGGTCAAAGCGATTTAAACCACCACCACGGGTGCCGACCCAAAACGTGCCCTGGCTATCTTCAAAAAGTGCAAAGACTTTATTGTGACTGAGGCTGGTAGAGTCTGCCGGGTCGTGCTGGTAGCGGGTGACTTGTCCGGTTTTTTTATCAAAACGATTAAGTCCGCCATTTCGGGTGCCGATCCACAAAATGCCCTGTCGGTCTTCTAATACCCGATAGATTTTGTCATCACTGATGCTGTTTTCATCACTGGCATGATGACGATATGACTCAACAAAAAGCTCGGTTTTCAAATCGAGTAAATGAAAGCCACCACCGAGCGTGCCTACCCATAAATGCTGGTTTTCGTCTTCATCAATCGACATAACATGGCTGGTACTGAAAGTAGTGTTCGGGTGGTTTTGGTCGAATAATAACCGTTTAAAAGTGCCTGATTGCCAGATGTACTTGTGCAGTACCCCGCCGTGAGTACCCACCCAAAAGGTGCCTTGAGAGTCTTCAAACAAGCATTCTATATAGTTGTCGGCAAGCGATGCGGGGTCTTGGGGATCATGTTTAAACACTTTAAAATCATAACCATCATAACGAAACAAACCATTTTGGCTGGCCACCCAAATAAATCCCTGACGGTCTTGCATTACGTCGATGACATAGGGGTTAGCCAACCCTTGATCTCCCCCGATGTTGTCAAATTGATAAACGGCTTTTGAGGCTTGTGCAGTTAGGATGGACAGCAGGCAGAAAAATGATAGACATAACCAACCGAACCAGACAAACGGCCTTATGGTCCTTGTATTACTCCGACTGGGTTCATTTTGCATGGAAAAAATCATTTTTTATACTTTAGATTCAAGTATAGATTGGTTTTGGCGATAGCTGATAAAAAGCCTGAATGGAACTGCCATTCGTAGGATGGGCCGAGTTATGCGAGATACACTCAAAGTATCTGCGGCCTGTTGGGTAGTTTTTCTGGCATCAGCCAGCCAGAAAAACTAAACTGCACCCCATGAAAAGCAAATTAATCACCAGCATCCATCAAGTTGAACCTCAGCAGTGGCAAGCCCTGTTTGACCCAGACTACCCCTTCACCCGTCATGAGTTTTTAGCCGCCCTTGAAGACAGTGGCTGTACCACAGAAAAAAGTGGCTGGAAGGTGCAACACATACTGATTTTTGATGAAGAGCAACTCATCGCCGCCATGCCCTGTTACATCAAAACCCATTCTTACGGCGAATATATTTTCGATTGGTCGTGGGCCGATGCTTACCATAAACATGGCATCAACTATTACCCAAAAATTGTTTGTGCTATTCCCTACACGCCTGCGACCGGCCCCCGACTTGGTATTAATACAGCTTACCTACAACATTCAACCGACATTTTCGACTGCATCAATAAAACCCTACAAACATTGGCCGCTGACATTGGTGCCACCAACTGGCAATGCCTGTTTCCGACCAAAGACTTGAGCGATCAGTTTAAAGAAAACGGTTGGTTACAGCGCGTAGATGTACAATTTCATTGGTTTAATCGAAATTATCAGCATTTCGATGATTTTACCGCCACGTTTGCCTCACGAAAGCGCAAAAATGTGCTAAAAGAACGTCGTAAAATCACCGATTCAAACATTCAAATCGACAGAATCGAAGGGGCCGACATCACAGATGAAATGTGGCAGCGCTTTTTCATTTTTTATCAGGCCACTTACCTTAAACGTTCTCGTCATGGTGGTTATTTAAATCTTGAGTTATTTTTAAAGCTCGCAAACACCATGCCTGAAAATATCATGATGGTTGTGGCGAAAGATGAACAGCGAATTGTCGCCTCTGCCTTGTATTTCAAATCTGTAGATACCCTGTTTGGACGCTACTGGGGCTGTATTGAAGAGCATCAGTTTTTGCATTTTGAGTGCTGTTATTATCAAGGCATTGAATACTGCATTACCCACAAATTAGCCAAGTTTGATGCTGGTGCACAGGGTGAACACAAAATTCAGCGTGGTTTTGAGCCGGTGATCACTTATGCCAACTATCATATTTTACATCCCCAATTTGGCCCGGCGATTGCCAATTTTCTTGAGGAAGAACAATTACATAACAGTCAATACATAGAGGCGGTCAAAGCTCGGTTGCCCTTTAAAAACTGAATGTTTTTTAGCCTTTTTTAACGTGTGGGGTTGAAATGTTTCTCCGTCATCTCCATAATTCCCTCATTGTTAGTGCTTGGTGAATATACCGTTTACATGAATTTGTTGAAAGTTTGGTGGATCATTGTTGGAATGTTTTTAAGCTTGTCGGCTACGGCAGGTGGACATTCGGCTGAACTGCAAACAAACAACATTTTTATCGAACATATATCACAACAAACTTCTAACGACACTGCAAAAATGGTGTTGCGCCGAGGCGAACAAGAGAACAAACCGGTATTTGTCACTGATGCACCGCGCATCAACAATCATCGTTCAGTTTTGTTTTTGGCTGACTCACAGGCCAAACCCGAATTTAGACTCCAATTTGAGTTAAATCCACCCGATTTATCTACCGGTCGTTATGATCGCAGCAAAATCACCACCATTCCTTGGTTTTTACAATCATCTGCGGGCAAAACCCGTGTCAGCGGTTGGAAAGACGGCAACAGTCTTTACACCGCCTGCATCACCTACCACAGCTAACTTTTTTGTCCTTTAGCCAAACTCAACATTAATCTGTGTAGTCTTTGGCATTTAAAATTTTATCACTCAATTTTAATAGATTTTGTCCGCAATGTTTGCCGCCAAAATCCCCCTGATCAATCTTTTGGATTGATCAAGCAAGGAAAAGACAATGAAAGCAAAAAACTCTCCGACCAACCGGTTTGCCCTATGGCAATACCTTGTGTTGGTTGTCACCATCATCATACTGACCATCAGCGCCCTGCCCAATCTTTACGGCGAACATGCTGCGGTTAATATCACCAGCAAAGTACGCGATATACACAATCTTGATGCTGACAGATTGAATCAGGCGCTGGCTGATCTCCAAATCGGCGTCAGAAAAATCACCACCAACAATGATAAAACCACGGTGTTGTTACAATCGACCGAACAACAGCAAGCCGCCCAACATCAGTTAAAAACCTACCTCGGCGAAGGTTATACAGTCGCCATGTCGATGCAGGCCGCCGCACCAAATTGGCTAACCGACATCGGCGCAGCCCCGATAAAACTAGGATTAGATTTACGAGGCGGCGTACAGTTTTTACTGGATGTAGACACCGATGTAGCCATCACCGACCGGCTTGAACAAATTAAAGATCAGGCCAAACAGCAAATTCGCCAAGCCCGTGTGTACGGTGCCAAAGTGCGTGTTGTAGGACAAAACAAAGTCGTTATTGACTACCCTGAGAAAGACTTTGAAAAGATGGCTGAAATCAAGCGCACCTTAAAACAACTCTACCCTGATTTACTGCACAAGCGCGACGGTGCAGACACGTTCTCGATTCACTTCACCGAGCAGGCCAAAACCGCTTTTGAGCGTGAGATCATCAAACAAAACTTGCATACCTTGCGAGGCCGAATTGAAGAACTAGGGATCACCGAAGCGGTCACCCAACGCCAAGGCAAAAACCGAATTCGTGTCGAGCTACCCGGCGTACAAGACCCGGCAGAAGCTAGGCGTATCATCGGCGCAACCGCCTCTCTTGATTTTTACAAACTCAAAGCAACCGGCGGTAAAGCCTTTAAAACCGAAGATGGCAGAACGGTTAAACTCCACAAAACGCCGGTATTAGCAGGCAAGCACATTAAAGACGCCCACTCAGGCGTAGACGAAATGGGCATGCCACTAGTCAACCTGGTCCTTGACGCGCAAGGCGGCAAAATCATGACCAAGCATTCACAAAAATTCTTGGGTAAACCGATGGTTACGGTATTTTCAGAATACTCAAAAAATGATCAAGGCAAGTCGATTAAAACCAGTAAAGTCATCAACATGGCCACCATACAAGGCGTATTGGGTTCACGATTTAGCATCACTAACATGAAAAGCCCGCGCGCTGCCCAAGAGCTAGCCTTGTTACTGCGCGCAGGTTCGTTGACGGCGCCTGTAACCATCGTCGGCGAAAGCAGCATCGGCCCATCATTGGGTCAAGAAAACATCAACAACGGCATGGCAGCATTAATGCTGGGCATGGGCATCATTCTGGCGTTTATGGCCCTTTGGTATCGCAGACTAGGCTTTGTTGCCAACACCGCACTGATTTTCAATCTGGTTTGTTTGATGGGTTTGATGTCGCTTATTCCAGGCGTTGTGTTAACCATGCCGGGCATCGCCGGATTGGTATTGACCGTGGGCATGGCGGTCGACACCAACGTATTAATATTTGAACGCATCAAAGAAGAATCGAGACGAGGGCGCAGTTTGCAAAGTGCGGTTGAGCATGGTTACAACAATGCTTTTGCCACCATACTCGACGCCAACATTACTACCGGGATCACCGCGATGATCCTCTACACCGTGGGGTATGGACCAGTCAAAGGTTTTGCCATCACTTTAGGATTGGGCCTGCTGACCAGCATGTTCACTGGCGTTTTCGCCTCTCGCGCGATGGTCAACCTGATGTTAACCAAAAGCAGCCGTTTATTAAAAGGAGTAACAGCATGAACAACCAAACCATCACCAAAATGCGCATCAACGGGCTCAAAACTGCCGTAGTACTCATGCTGGTGTCAATTACCATGCTGTTTGTCAACGGACTCAATCTGGGCATAGACTTCACCGGTGGCGTTATCACCCGCTTCACCACCACCGAATCAGTCGCACCACAACAAATGCAAGACTTACTGGCCGATGGACTGATTGGCCAATTTGATGTCAAGAGCGCCAAAAACTCAACCGAGTGGACCGTTAGGCAAGCCGCTGACGAAAAAAAGCAGCACTACAAACAGTGGCTTGACAACATTAGCCAAGCAGGTGAAATCGGCGTCAAATTCCTCGACTCTGATTTCATCGGCCCAGCAGTTGGCGACGAGCTAATCAACCAAGGCGGATTGGCGTTGATAGCTTCACTAGTCGCCATCATGCTGTACTTGGCATTTCGCTTTGAATGGCGCTTGGCTGCGGGATCTATCGCCGCCTTATTCCACGATGTGACAGTGGTACTGGGCGTATTCGCCGTGTTCGGGCTCGAATTTGACCTGACCGTGTTAGCCGCCATCCTTGCGGTAATAGGCTACTCGCTCAACGATTCAATCATTGTGGCCGATAGAATGCGAGAGCTGATGCGCATCAACAAAGACAGCAAACTCGACAGAATAGTCAACGCCGCCATAGCGTCCACCATGACCCGAACACTAATAACATCCGGCACAACACTGGCCACCATAGGCTCAATCTGGTTCTTGGCGGGTAGCCCGCTAGAAGGGTTTGCGGTGTCGTTGTTTGTGGGGGTTTTAGTGGGCACCTTGTCATCTATTTGCATCTCGGCGACAGTGCCCGGATTGCTTGGGCTGGATGTAGACCACTACAAACCCAAGCCGGATTCAGAGCAGTTGTTAGAGCCTTAAGCCTATAATGTTTTGGTGGTTGAATAGCGCGAGGTTAAAACCTCGCCTACGTCAGTCAACATCTCGTTCAAATTTCAATGAATAGAGAATTTTCAGGTTTGTTGGTATGACGTAGTCGCTACTGACCACACCGCATATAAAGATAAATGGTGGCGGATGATGACGCATAACAAATTCAAGGCTATTTTCGGTTGTTATCGAACTGAAATTCTCAGTCATATGTCGGTGTAAAGGTTCCAAATTAATCTCAACCGGACTGAAGGGATTATCGTTTGGTATCAATGGGTTGGCGTTAATTGTCAAGGGCAATAAAATGCCTAGTGCGATTGCGCAGATGTGTCTCATGGTAAAACCCTGATGGTAAACAGTAGTTTGGTTTTAGCAGGAATGTTGTCGGCACATCAGGATAATACGATTAATGGCTGTTAAATTGGGTTGAAGTGAACGTAAGCAATTCGATAAGACTGTGAACTTAATTGTCATTGATATTACCGGGTAGGGACAGGCCCTAGTATGACACCTGATTTAATTGTTTATCGTATACCAGCCAATCACATGGATATGATGGCCCATGATGCGAATAATAATGATTGAAAACTGCAGTTCGATTGCCATGATCAAACTGGCAATGTCAAAGTAAACACGGTGCCACTATCCAGTTCAGATTCAACCGTCAGTTCACCCCCATGTTTTTGCACAATACCGTAAGATATCGACAACCCCAGCCCGGTGCCCTCACCCACCACTTTGGTGGTATAAAACGGTTCGAACAGCTTGTTTTGGTTTCATCACTCATGCCGCAACCATCATCTTTAACGGTAATCTCTATAACGTCATCGAGCGAACGACAACCAACCGTAACTTGACCGGGCCTGTCCAGTTTGTCTTGACGACCTTTTTCGCGAATAGCATCGCAAGCGTTAACAATTAAATTCATGAACACTTGATTAAGCTGTGCCGGATAACATGATATTTCTGGCGTATCGACAAAGTCAGTAACGAACCGCGCCACCGCTTTGTTTTTGGTGCGTACCAGATTAATGGTCGATTGAAGGCAGTCAGTAATAACCACCTCCTTGTGGTCGGCAGAATCGAGCTGACTGAAGGTTCGTAAATCTCTGACGATTGTTTTAATTCGCTTGGTGCCCTCTTCAATGGTATTCAAATGTTCATACAATGGTTTGAATTGCGCCCTGAAGCTGTCGAGGATTTCTTCGTCGGCATCATCCCCAACCAAATCAAAGATAAAACTTTTAAAACGAGATAAATCTTCCGACAGGTTTTGCACGCTGACATGGACAAAGTTGGTTGGGTTATTGATTTCGTGGGCAACCCCGGCGGTTAATGTACCTAATGAAACCATTTTCTCGGCTTGCACCAGTTGTTGTTGGGTTTCCAGTATCTCTTGATTTTTTTGTTCAACCTCGCTATAAGCTTTGGCATTGTCCAGTGCAATAGCCGTTGTTGACGCCAATGTTTTTATCATCTCTTGCTGATGTTCATCGTAAGCATTTTTTCGGTAGCTTTGTACTGACAAAAAACCTGTTATTTTACCCCCAACAATGAATGGCCAAAACATTACGGATTCTGCCCTGCGCAGCATAACTGGTTCATGTACTGGCTGGTCATCAAAATAGCGCGCATAATCCTGTTCGACATCATTAATGATCAGCGGTTTTTGATGCTCAATACACCAAACCGCAGGCAAGTCTTTTCTTGCCATGGAAATAAAGTGTTCGGGTAAGTACTCACCATTTTCAATGGCCAACTTGACGACAATATCGTTGTTTTTTGGTCGGTACAATCCGATCACGATGACATCAACATCCATCAGCGTTTTAATCCGGTTATACACGGTATTCTGTAATTTATTCAGATCCAGTATCGAGCTGATTTCTGAGCTGATTTCACTTAAAGCGGTGATGGATTGATTGGATTGTTCAAGGCTTGCTGTTCGTTCGGTAACTTTACGCTCCAGATTTAAGTTATTCTGTTCAATCTCAAGATAGGCTTCTTCAACCTCAAGATAGGCATTGGCATTGTCCAAAGCAATGGCCGTTGTTGATGCCAACATTTGAATAATATCTTGTTGATGCTCGCTATAGGCATTTTTCTGATAGCTTTGTACTGTCAACACACCAATAATTTGCCCACCAGCAATCAGCGGCCAATAAATTAACGATTCTGTTTCATTACCTAATTTGGCTTTTGGTATTGGCAAGTGACCAAAATAATACTCATAGTCCTTTTCACTGTCACCTATTATCATCGGCTGCTGATTGACAATACACCATACTGCTGGGCGTCCCTTTTCAGTCAAGGCCATATTAACTTCTGGTAAACGCTGATCTGATTCGATGGCGAATTTAAACGTAATACAATTTTTATCTGGTTCATAGATACCAATACAGAACGCATCTACAGCCATCAAACCTTTAATACGGCTATATACTGTGTTCATTAACTTACTTATATCCAAAGTCGAACTTATTTCGGTACATATTTCACTTAATGCAGTGAGGCTTTGATTGGATTTTTCAAGCTCAGCCGTACGCACTGCGACCTTACTTTCCAAGTTACGGTTATTGTCTTCAATTTCACGATAAGCATTGGCATTATCTAGGGCGATAGCGGTATAACTGGCGAGGGTTCTAAGAATATCTAACTGTGCCGATGAATAAGCATTTGGTTTTGGGCTTTGCAGTGTCATGCAACCTGTGACCTGTTTTGCATGGGACCACAGCGGCAAAAACACCATAGATTCCATTGGCTCTCCAACGATTGGCTTGTTCACTTGCCCGACGTAACTTTGCTGTTCAAGCTTTTGATTTATGACAATTTCTCTCCCTTGACTTACGCACCAAACCGACAACCGATTCTGATCGTTTAAAGACTCGATATGAGGCGGCATTCGTTCATCGGCCTCAATTGATAGTCTGAAATCAATTTGTGACTTGTCACTTTCCAAAATGCCAATAGCAAATACATGGGCATCGACAATATTACCGATATGGTGATACAAACGGGTGAATATCGCTTCTCTGTCCAAACTGGCATTGAGGTCCTTACCAACTTCACCAAGAATTTCGAGTGCTGCCGTGCGCTCGATGACCTTGCGTTCAAGATTGCGGTTAATATCCAGCAGTCTAAGGTGAGTTTCGACCCTTGTCAGCAGTTCATGTTTGGCTACCGGTTTGCTCAGATAGTCGTTGGCCCCCACAGCAAAACTTTGCACCAAATCGGCCACCTGGTTTTTTGCGGTTAAAAAAATCACCGGTAGGTCATTTACGGGGTAAACATCGCGTATCTTTTTACACACGTCATAGCCCGAAACTTTTGGCATCATGATGTCCAACAAAACCAAATCAAAGGGGCCTTGTTCTGCGATTGCCAACAGCGCTTGCTCGCCACCAGACGCTTGGACCAACTGGTAATTTTGCATCGATAAATGGTTTTGCAAAACTTGCAGGTTAACCGGCTCATCATCCACCAGCAGTATGCGAAACCCATTCACATCAACGTCAGCCCCATCGGCATCCATTTGACCAGTCACCTCTTGTGTTTTCTCTTCAGAGGTCTCGCTTGCTCGTTGGATCTCCAGCAAATGCAAACGCGCTAAGGCTTGATTTTCATTAAAACCCATTAGAGGCACATCGCCAGCAACCGGCAAAGTAAAGTAAAAAGTACTGCCTTGCCCAAGCGTTGAATCCACCCCAATGCTGCCACCATGTAAATCAATCAGTTGCTTGCTCACCGCCAGCCCTAATCCGGTACCACCATAAACACGAGCCGTGTTGCCTTGCACTTGTTCAAAAGACTCAAAGATGACTGCAAACTTGTTTTTGGCGATACCAATACCAGTATCGGTTACGATGATTTTAAGATTATCATCTGTTTTGATGGCGTTTACGGTGACTGATCCTGCTTCGGTGAACTTTATGGCATTGCCTATCAAGTTATGCAAAATCTGCTGCAAGCGATCTTCATCGGCTTGGGCGGCGGTCAGATCGGTAGCGATATCGTTAATTAGCTGGAGCTGTTTATCACCCAATAGCGGCTGCGACAGGGCCAACACGATGTCGACCATGGTGTGTAAATCCACCGGTTGGGTGTGTAATTCCAGAGCATGGTTTTTGAGTTTCGAAAAATCAAGAATATCATTAACCAGATTCGACAGCCGTTTACCACTGGCCACCACCATGGCAAGGTCTTTGTTGGCCTTGTTGGGTAACTGACCGGCAACACCATCCATTAACGACTCCGCCAAACCAATAATCCCATTCAAGGGGGTGCGCAATTCATGAGAGGTATTGGCTAAAAACTCATCTTTGAGGGCATCTACCTGTTTAAGTTGGGCATTGACCTTGCGCTCAATAAGCACTTGTTTGCGTTGAGCACGCACAAAAACCAACACCACGCCTGCAAACAACAGCACATAAATCGTATAGGCCCACCAAGTTCGCCAGGGCGCCGGTAGAATGTGGAGCGCTATTGATCGCCCTTGCTCATTCCAGACGCCTTTATGGTTGCTGGCTTTAACCATAAAAGTGTAATCACCAGCCGATAAATTGGTATAGGTAGCACGACGATTGTCTATATCGGTTTCAATCCAATCCTTATTGAATCCTTCAAGCTTGTATTTATACTTGTTTTTCGTTGAGTCAGCAAAATGCAGGGCGGCAAACTCAAAGGAAAAAACATTTTGTTGGTGGCTCAAAGTCACCGATTGGGTCTGGTTTATGACTTGTGTTAAGGGGGATTTGTTATTTTCATCACTGATAGCGACACTTTTATTGAGCAATCGAAAATCCGTGAAAACGATAATAGGGGGCTGGCTTGGTTTGATAATATTGTCAGGGTAAAAAGCGCAATAGCCCCAACGGTTGCCAAAAAATAATTGCCCATCTGAATGATGTTGATAGTGTACAAAAGATTCGGTTGACGCATTAAATTTTGACAATCCGCCATCAGTCCCCACCCATAATATCCCCTTTGAATCTAGGTAAACCGTGTTGACATAATTATCAACCAATGATGTGGGATCTTTCGAGTTATGTTTAAATGCTTTAAAATCATAACCATCGTAGCGATATAAACCATTGAGTGTTGCGACCCATATAAACCCTTGCCGGTCTTGTAAAACTTGAGTGACCTGATAATGACCTAGTCCTTTCTCTACACCAATATTGTCAAAAAGAAAAGCGGCTTTTGAGGCCCATGCATTTGAGGTTACCAATACCAAAGAGAACTGCAAAGAAAACAGCAGAATGAAGCTTATCGTTGTCTGGATGAGGGTTTGATTAGGTTTTGACCCATCCGGGCTTATTATTTTTGGGTTATTCATTTATCGATTAGTCCTTTGCCAATGCACCAACAGGAGTCACTGGACATTAGGATGAATAGCTGATTTTTTACCTTAATCTAGTATAGGTTAATTTCACAAAAATCTAACCAGCAGACCTTATTATTCCTTTTCGTGATAAGGGCTAAATATGACAATCAAAAAAACCTGCTTAAATGAGCAGGCTTTTGTCAAATGCAGAAGGGCTTGCAAATGGCGGACTCCCAAGTGTCGGGCTTCGCACTGCGTGATTATCGGTAATTGCTCCATGCATTGCCCTATCTCTTGCATCCATGCAGTCGAACCACGACCTTCGTATTTATAAAGCTTTGGCGACGACCCCCACCCAATTATCACTAGGGTCTGTTGATCTTTCGAGTTGAAATTTTGTTCGATTTCAAAGCGCTTTAATCGCGGCGGCCGTTATGATGCCTAGTCATCTAAGCGAATAACGGGCAACAAAGAGTAAAGCGCTTTGAAACGAACCCGAAGGGCAGCGTTTGTTTGTCCTTTCTACTGCGTTATCGCTGATTTATGTGGAACAACCACACTGCATCACCTCTGCCTGGTATAAAGAACAAACAATTCGCTGCAAAAATCAACTCCAAAGATCAACAGACCCTAGCTAGTGCGCTTGGTATTTCAAGCTAGAAACCGCATCTGTATAATGAAATATAGCACATAAAATAACGAAATGTAGCACATAAAATAACGACATATAGCACATAAAATAATGACATATAACATATAAAGCGTCAGATAATAGAGCGTTAATCAAACTAAAATTACAATGAACGTGAGTTTACGGGAACGTAGTGTGACTTTGACACAAAGTCAAAGTCATCAGGGTCTATCGCTTATTTTTTCCGTTTTGGCTGACAGGTGAATTCAAGGTAGATATTTTTCAGAGGGAGTTTTCACATAAAGATTTGAGGTCAGGTGTTTGAAAGTCGTGGTGGTTTAAATTGTGTAAAGTGGTTGGATGCTAAGCATACAATATGAACTCGAATAGCTATTGTTAGTTTTTACAAGTATTTAACATATTTTGATTAAGGCATGGATAGATATCGGCTATCCCGCATAGCTTGGCCTTCAGCAAAAGCCAAATATTGTTCAGTTAGATTATTCAGTGCTTCGTCTGGCTTGGCTTCATCCAGCTTGGCTTTCGATGTGGCACCCAATATTTCAAAAGTTAATTTGCGATTTGCAATTCGCAAATTGCAAATCGCAAATTGCAAATTGCAAATTGCAAATCGCAATGTTATCAACAAACGCCAATCTATCCGTATTATCTGGCAACATTCAATTAAACAGCCATCGCACAACCTCAAAAAATGGCCTGAAACTTGCATTTAACGCGATCCACTCAACTGAGTGAAATGGACGCCACACCCGTCCATTTTTTTACGTTGAATCAACCCAGCTGAAAAAACCCGGTTTAAAAGGAATTCAGCAAAAATTAAACGTGCACTGTTGCTTATTTGTCAATAAGTCCCGAGCACACGGAGAGTAACAATGGAAGTAGTCATCGCACAAGAAAGATCCGCCAAGTTTAAACCCAGTGTCATCATCGTTTTACTTTTGGTTTTCGTCTCTATGCCTGGTTTCGCAATATCTGGATTTGAAAATTGCACAACAGTAACGACTTATAATTCGAATTTACCCGACCATATCGATGGCGTTGTCGAACCCCGAATCAACGCGTTCAACGAAAACACTACCGTGATTGCACCAACGCCTGGCCAACGTGTTGTGTTTTCTGACTTATTACCTGTGCTCAGCGATGGGCGATGTCCAACGGCACAAGAAGTCACTCACGCACAAAGCATTGATTATGAGTTTGTGTTGTTGGTTGACGCTGACAATAGCGCCAAAGGCGTCATTGGGTTACAACCGCGTTATGCCGTGAAAGATCAGGGTTGGGTCAGTTATTTTTACAAAAT
>JABSOG010000158.1 GCA_013216025.1 Algicola sp.
GGTCGCTCTTTTGTACGGTTTTTTTCCCGGCCCTGGCTCTTGCACCCAGTAGTTTTGGGTCACGGTAGAGTATGGGGCCTCCGCTATGTCGGTATTGAGGGCATCCCAGGTCCTGCCTTTCCGTTTGAGTTGTGTGGAGGTCGTTACAGCTGTTTTCCGTGGGGGTGGATTGTTTATGCTCTTCATCTTTTTAGACCTTTGCGTTTTGGTTAGTTGTGGTTGGCCTTCTGCCGTGCCCCACGTTCTTGTTTTTTAATCCAGCCCCAGAATAAGTCGGGTCAGAGCCTAATGGCACTTACTTAAGGATTATTCATTTATAAATCAATAATATAGCGTTATTTTCGTTAGGGATAGAATCGCGATTTTGGCTGGTAGGAGCGGCGTCCCGCCGCGATACAAAGCGCAGCCTTGTCAAAAGAATTGATTTTGCTACGCAAAATATCGCGGCGGGACGCCGCTCCTACCAGCTAAACGACAATTACCAATCAAGTGTAGGTTCAGGTCTTGAATCGTGAATTTCAACAGATACTGCGGTAATTTCGTCTAAAACCCACTTTAAAAGCTGCCATTTTATTCCGTTAAAATCAACGAACTACTGCCAATTCAAGATTAAAAACCTGACCCCAGAGTTGCCGGTACCTGTCGACCACTATTAAAATGTAAGAGGGAGAATTTCGTGGTTTGTTGTCAGTATTATCACCGCAGCCGTAGTCTTGCGGTGACAGCCCCCGGGGATGCGGTAGTGGTCCTAGAGTCAATTGATCAGGCAAGCTGAAATAGTCAAAATAGATCCCACATATTCCTTAGTTCAGCTGTTAAACAAATCGTTTTACTTCCCTTTTAGGAAGCTAAGCTCTGCCACCTATTATTTCTATGCTATTTTATTCGTTTGTCCGTCTGCCCGGAGAACGTGTAAGTACATCTGAGTTCTCTGCCTGGCTTATTGCCGCCGCCGCCGCCATAATAATGCAATTCATTAGGGTATTCGGCCCGTTTTTGAATCTGGTTCGCGTGTTCATTCACGGAGTCTTCGCGGTCCCTTATTTTCTTTAAGTTTGAGGCGGTGATTTCTTTATTTTTATCTACTAATTTTCCATATTTTTCCTCCCAGCTTGTGTTGCGCTGGCCGGATGCGCCGACAGGGTAGTGATTTGCGCTGCTGCCGGATCCTTTGTCCATTCTTGGGGATGATGGCGGCGTTAGCTGCGGCGATATGTGGTGGAGTTCTTGAAGCGGCTGCTGAGGAGATGGGTCTTTGATTTCATTACTGATTAGCTGGTGTAGGATTTTATTTTCCGACTTCCGATCGCTGCCTACCCCTGCGAAGGCCATCGCGAATTTTGTCGCGTTCGTACCTGTGTCTCGCTTTATCTCTTCGCTTATTTTATTGGACATCTGCGATCCGACGTTATAGGTTTTTTTGGCAGTTATGTTTCGGACCTGGTCCCTGTAGGTATCCAGCATGTGTTGTCTGTCCTGGTGTGACGTGAGTGCTGGGTTCATCTCGAATCCGGTCTGCCGAACATCTTTATACTTGGCGTTGCTAAAGCTCTGATAAGTTTGTTTTGCGTCACGGTCTTTCGCTGCTTTGAACGAGTATAGTTCCAGTTTTTGTACTTTCACTGTGTTGTTCGTATTGCGGTTTTGTTGGTTCGACATTTCATACCTCTGTTCAGCGTCGTGCGTTTTTTATGTAGCCCATGTTGATTAGGCAGCATTCAAAATATAGCGCCACTATGAGCTAGCGGCGTGTGTCTGTCGCGGGCGGATTAAGTGGGGTCAGATCCCGATTTCCATAAAGGGATTTAGACTAACGGATTCAGCCCTTCAAAACCCCAAAGCCAAAACCCTGATAATCCAGTCCAAAATCCCAATCGAGCTCTAACTCAACCCAACTCCTCACCCGCTCTTTACAAGGAACGACCATCATTTAATATAACGTTTAGGTCCTCAAACGAGACTCCTTGCTCATAAAGCCGAACAAGTCTATTTAAATGATTGCGCCAGGTGTTTTTAGCTATAACGACCCCTTCGGTGGAATCACCACCAAGACGGTAACCTAATCAATCGTATACCGGACTAATAATTCGCACCCATCGGTTGTCGTTCACCGTGGTCTTGCTAGTTGTTCTTGTTTCTTATGGATAATAGAGCAATTGGAAGGCCAGCTTTAGGTGTCATTGAAGAATAAGTAATTTTCATCGCAATATTGTTTATTATCAATAAGATAGAAAGTGGCGATCTTAAACGAGCATGGTATGGTTTTGTAGTGTCATTGGTTAGTGGGTTTAATCACGACCGCAATGATAACCCGGTGGGTCCAAAATGTGACAAGTTGAAGAGAGGCGCTCGGGGAATTTATCGAAATGTCGAACCACTGTGTTTTTTAATAATTTAAACAACAGGTTGGTCGTAAATCGACGAAAAAGATGCGGGGATAAACGCTGTTGTGCTCCTGCACAGCGCCTTACAGCACCTGCTTAATGATATTGACGATCACTGGTGAGAAAGGAGGCAAACAGTGGTTTTCAACGGAGGTTAACTCTTCGAGCATCCACTGTCGTATATCTTCATCAAATTCCAGGTTGTCGAGTTCAAGACCTTGCACATGCATCAAATATACTTCTATGTGCTGCTTTCTTTGCATAATCAACGAACGGTTTGACTCATGACTGTCGCCAAGTTTCAGCACTTCAATCGTTGTTCTGGCATTGGCAGTTTTGCCAATGATCTTGCCATTTAGCCGATACTCAAAACCGCTTTCACATTCATCCATTAAAGGATGCAGCGGCAGATGCTGACTGCCATGCGCATTCATTGCTGAATCTTGCCGGTCTTCAATGCAACACATACAATAGGCACATAAGCCCAGTTGGTCTTTCACATTCTGGCTGCTGATGGCATTTATTACATTGCGCCCTTGTGCTTTTATGGCATCGCTGTGTCGTTTGTCATTAAGATCAGCATAGCTTTGCTAACGGGAATTTGATGTTTTCCATTGAGTTAGTGCAGGTGGTTCCCCCGACTTAACGATTCTTCGCACGTTTCAGCTCCATTCGTTTTAACAAAAACCGGGCTTTGGTCAATTCAATGTGGTTAAGTGACAATTCCTGTGACAGGGCTGTTATCGTAGCCTCGGCTTCGTCCAGCTTGCCGTCTTGAATGCTATCAAACAGATCATCAAGCTGGTTTTGTACTTGTTCGTTACGAATGGCCGTATCCATTGCATTTAATAACACGGTGTTGGCATCTTGACCGTATTGTGAGGGCAATATGCTTAATCCATCTTCGTCAATGATATAAGTCAGTACATCTTTACTGTCACTGATCACCAAGGGTGAATAGGTGGTCAGCACAAATTGGCATTTGGGAAAGGTCGTGGTTAACTGTTTAATCAAAGTACGTTGCCAGGTCGGATGTAAATGCATGTCAACTTCGTCAATCAATACAATGCCATCACCTAACAATGGATTTTCCAAACCCGGATTCATCATCGCCAATCGACGGGCAATATCACCGACCAGGGTCATTAACGATTTTTCACCCTGTGATAATTGGGCAACATCAAGGGTTTGACCATTTTTGTCGATAGCCATGTGCAGCCGTGGTTTTCGCCTGACCCTTACATAAACTGGCTGATGGCCGTTCGCACAGCCGTGAGTTGGGGGTCTTTGGTAGAGTCCTTTAAGGTATTCAGTTTTTCCCTGACAGTTTTGTCATTGTCGGTCAATTGTTGGCGATAATTTTGGGCTAATTCGGTCACACCGGACAATGCACTTTTATGTGTGCCTTTGCGGCCCTTGCGACTCTTGGCAATTGTCCACCTAAAACAACATTGAGTTTCACTGTTAATGTCATCTACCGCACTATTTACCGCACTTCGATCATCAAACATTTCCAGCGTTATTGCGGCTGAATTCTTGCCATTGTGGATCACCAGCTCAGGGATCGGGCTGCCATTACTGGTTTCACTGCGAATACGGTGACATTGCCTTTGCAGCCATAAGAAGGGGCCAAGGGAGCACTTATTTGTTCAAATCTTCCAATATTGTGCAGCTGTTACGTGTTAATTTGCATTGTGTTACCTTTAATTCAGTCCTCTTTGGACTCGACAGCTACTTTAATTTTTCGCCTATAGGATAACAACTGCTGTATATGGATTTTCTGTTAATTGAGTTAGTTTTTAGTTAACTGTTTTTCTTCATCTCATTGACATTAAACTGCCGAAAGTCACGGTCCGCTTTGGTCTTCTGCACAGCAGCCGATTGCAGTTTCTGCCTGCCACTAATTTTGGTATTGACATTACTTTGTAGTTGGGTCGAATTTTCTGCAATGACCAAACCTGGACCTTTTACCAAGCTCCTATCGATGTTTTGATTTATGACGTTGTCCGCCTGGCCCTTTTTATACAGGTCACTGACTGTTTGAATCCCAACGATACCCGTTTTTATTATGCCATAACTTTGTTTTACAACAGGCACGCGGTTTATAAAACCCTCAGCTATATTAAGCACTTTTTCGGTCCCCAGTTCTTTAAGATTTTGCTCCTTGGAGATGTGTCCAATTTTAGTCTCAGGCACAAGCTTTTGCACTGCGCCTATTTCCGTGTTAAATTCGTTGTGCTTGTATAATCGGGTCGCAATGTCACCTGCCGCCCCGATATTTGACAGCACTTTTAGCGCGATTTCTTTATTGCTGCCAGTGAAGTCTCTTAATTTATCCCCATAGCCCTTGTTTCGTTCATGTGTCTTAAAATCATCCAAGTGTTTTACAGTCTGTTGGTACTCTGCGAATGAGCTACCGCCACGAATTTGTCTGGGAAAGTTTCCAATCCGGTTTGAATTAATATCCGGGAAGGGATCCTCCTTTTTCTGAGAGGTTATTTGAGGGAATTTTGTATCTAAGTTGTCGCGTTCTGTTTTTGTTGATTTGTTGAAAATGTCGTAATGTTCCAGGCGAAATCCCTGCTTTTTGTATCGATCATATTCGAATGTTCCCAACTGACTTTTTAATTTATTTTGCTCCGTTTTTTCTTTTCTTTTGTCCTTTCTATTTTGACTTAGCTCTGCGGCTGACGGAGTGAGTATACGTTCTCTATCACCACTGGGGTCTTGATTGCTTTTTGGAAACCCCTTTTTGGCATTAACAAACTCGCGGCGATTCGCTGGCTGCCGATTGTTACGCCACTCTTTTCGATGGATGTGATTGGTATGTTTTTTTTGTTCCAGCTGCATTTGGCTGAGCTCTTCCCTCATTTCCTTCGGTGTTTTTATCGTGTCGAAGTTTAACTTGTCGGGTTCTTTATAATTCCGTATCAACTTAGGAAACATGTATTTATCACCTTCAGGTTTATATAAGCTTGTTATTGAGGTTTTTACGGTTTTGGCGTTGTTGTTTGTATTCTTTTTGGTAGTCGAGTTTATTCTGTGTGCCGTGTTTTATCGTTCTGAGGACAAATTGAGGATTGGCGAATGAGTATCGATGGAGTTGATTGATTGTCTCTTGAACCTGAGGAGTGAGGTTGCCCTGTTTAACTTCGTCCAAGTCCGTTGATCTGTGGCTGAGGTATTGGAAAGCCTCATTTGTCTGCTGACGTTTATCAGCGACCCATTTATGGACACCTCCCGTATCCTGATTGTTGTGCAGTGTATCCTGGATAGTTACCACGTTATTGAGGTTTTGGATGTGACCGAATGCTTTAAATGCGCTGTCATAATTCTTGGTGTTTCTGTTTATCTCCATTATGTTGCGGTTGGCAGTATCTGCGTCTGTTTTATTTGATCTGGTCTTGGACGTTGTTTTGTTTGTATTTTCAGACACTGCTGTGAGCGTGGCATTTGGGCCATCGAAGCCAAGCTTGCCGAATGGATTGTTGATCGATATTTCCGGTTTATTGAGATTGAATTCGGCTGCCATGTTTAGCGGATTTTCGAGGTTTATATTGGGACCCTTAATTGGCTCAAAATTAGTACCTATGTTAATGTCAGGTCGTTTCATAGAGCCTACGTTTAAGTTTACGTCAAGATTGCCTTTCAGTTTGTTAAAGAAGTAGTTTTGCATTTTCGTGCAACAGCTTTCTCTTTTGGTGTCTGCCCTTTCTTTTTGCAGTCCCCGGAAGGCGTCAACCATTGCGCTTGGAGTGTTGCGCATAAAGTCCTTCGGATAGGGATATTGCTCATGTTGTTCAACAGTCTGCTTGGTCTTTGGTTTGTTCGCATTCATATAATTTCCCTTATTCTATTGTATCGATAAAAGTAACGCGCAGTAATTTTCATCCATTTCCTCCTTTTTTATCCAATTCCCTGGCTCTTTGCATTCGTTCGTTCTCGAATTGCGGTTGATTAAAACCAGCTTCAGTCCTGCCAGTGGCCATTTTGAACACATCCACAGTAGGCCTATGAAAGATTCGTCCCTTTTGTAATCTGCTAGTGAACAGGTCTAACATCGGATACGTTTTAGGCAGTTCATCGCCACTGTGTTCGCTAATTTGATTCTGCGGCATATGTTGATCGCCAGGGCGACTAAATACGACCTGATGCGAGTTCGGTTTGGTCTGTTTCATAATGGATCTTCTCCTGTGTTATCCACCAAATGATTAAAATGCTGGCGCAATTGCCAATAGCCCCAACCGCCACGCCAAAGCCCCCACCAACCGAGTATCCGAATCCTGCGCGGCAAACAACCAATCCAATTCAGCAAATAATGTCTGTTCAGGTTTATCAGGCCCCAAATAATATAAAAGTTCATTGTCATAAGGCGCTTCAACAGCAAAGGGCAAGCGCTTAAAGCCCAGTTTCTCCATCGCTTTTTGTGACGGGGTATTGTGCTCATAAACTTTGGCATAACAGCAATTCAGACCCAAGCAGTTGTCCCCCAGATTCAGCAACAAATCCACTGCCTGCGGACCAAAACCATGGCCCTGAAAGTCCACGCCCAGCCAGTAATAGAAAAACCCAATGCCATCGAATACTTCCAAACTGACAGAACCAATAAATCCCCACTCCCGGTGGATAACCGCAAACAAGTATTTATTCTTATGGGTTTGGTCATTCGCTAACCAGTTAAGCCAGTGGTCGTTATTTTCAAATTCGGGCAGGTTACACAGTTGGCTGATTTTCGGGTCTGCATAAACCCAGCAAAACGCACTCAGGTGATAATCGCTTAAAGGCGTAAGGATTAACGGCCCGGCCTGCAGATCTTGTGGCGCAAAGAGTCCGGTGTTTAATGCCTGCTGTAATTGCCAATGATACTGTGCCAATTCAGACTGTTGGTAATGCACCAGCAGACCATTGCGAATGCACTCAGCCGCTTCTAACAACAATCCTTGCTGATGATAAGCACCGGCCAGTTTTAGTTTGTTTTGTACAATATAATGACCATGATCTTTGTGATCATCTGCATATTCTCTTAGGTAAATCACCACTGGCCAGTCACACAAGCGTTCGGCAAGTTCCAGCATTAAATCGGCTATTTGGTGGTCATCTAAATTGGATGACTCATCGCCAAACAATTTTTCCCGCATCACCAACATCCAATGCAACCTGTCGGAAGCTTTAACCGGTTGCTGACATAATTGGCTGAGTTGCTGTTGCCAGTCTATTTCAACGGCTTCCAGACAGGCCTCAGCTTGGGCTTCACCAGCGTGTTCAGGTTGTGAATCAATCGGTTGCTGTAATGCGGCTGCCATCGTTTTTTCCTGTTGTTATATGGAAATGAGCAACTACTTATTTGCTGTCATCAACTTCAAGACCCATCATTTCAAAAACATTCAGTTGCCCGCCTTTAAGCAAAAACAGCTCTTGGTATAAATCTGGGGCACTTTTCTCACCCCATGTTTGCGCGGTTTCCAGCAGGTAAGGCACCGGGCTGTGAGGATCATCAGCCTTTAAAAATGCGATCACTTGTTTCAGGCGTGCAAAGGCTTCTTGGCGATCCTTGATTGGACCATTACCGCTGCCTCCACCACTGCTCATGTTGTCAGCCCCCTCCTCTGTACTTGGGTCTTCGTCGCCACCTTCACCGCGCTCAGTCATCAATTGTTCATCAGCTGATACTGATGACAACGATACGCCACGGCTTTGCAGTTCACTGCTCAGCATATCGCTGATTTTGCCGAGTATGCCGGTCATGTCCATCAGGCTGGGGCTGTCATTGGCGCAACAATTGTCCAGCCAGTCTTGTAATAACCCCAATGCCTGTAAGGCGTCTTCAATTTGCCAAAGCCATGCCAACAAATCATCCGGGGCGGTGGCGTTCAGGCGTTGTTTGAAATCTTTGGGTGTCGGTCCGTCCCACCGGGTATCCACCTGCTGCTGGTTTTTCAGCTTTTCATAATGCTGGCCAGTCTCCCAGTCATTCCAGCAGTAGTCTTTACCATCGAGCCGGGCCAACGTAATGGGCGTCAGGCGTAATACCGAGGTCAGTTTGTCATTAAGCCAGTTAAGCGGGTTGGTACGGTATTCAATATCGTTATCAAGCATTTGCGGATGCATGGTTGGCCAATACTGTTCACAAAGCTGTTGAATCAATAATGCCGACGGCGCAATGCCGGCAAATCCGTTGAGGTGAATATTGGCTTCAAACAGCCATACCCCCAGTTGCAGGTCTTTGCTTTTTTCGGCTAGGGCGTTGAGGGTCAGTAGTTTAACCTGATGCCAGTCAGCGGTTTTAAGTTCATGGGTCCATACGCCCTGCGGCAATGTCGGGTCGTCTGATTCACGGGCTTCTTTAATGTTAAAATACACCCCGTTATGACGCACCGATTCACCCACTTGGTTATCACCAATCGGGGCCAATAGCTCGCTCAATGAATAACCCAAATAGTGGCTGATATAGTCATCAGGCGATTGTTCTGCCGTTATTAGTCTCATTTTTAATTTCCTGTTCAATTAAACCCGGGCGCAAATGCCGGAAAAACCCCGGGCAAAGGCAACCTTTGTTGCTGTCCATCAACATCGGATATTTCAACCCAAAGCAACAGGTTCGACTGGCTGACGTAGGCTTGCGATTTCGGCTGTGTTGTCGACGCTTTTAATACCACAGGTACGTGGAACGACAGTAATCGTTCATCCTGACGTGCGCCCGTGTGACCATTGGCGTAATATTCACCATATCTGGCCAGCCATTCAAATAATCCCCAGTCGCCTTTGCTGTTGAATCTTGCGGTCAATTGCGCTGCGTCCACTTGCAATGGCGCATCAAGGGCAACACCTGGCAATTGTGAGGGCACATAAGCCGAACCTGTGGCCCATCGCAGGCCCAAACTCAACGGTGCACCGCTTTGCCATAACAATTGGTCACCGCCGTTGGGATAATTGAGCTGTTGTTTTCCACTGCCAAGTGTCCAGTTAATGATTTGATTGGTGCCATGACCACGCGCAGGCATGGCGTCAAACTTGACATTAAGCCCTACCTGCCAGCGCTTTGACCCGGCCACCCAGTTGCGTTTGAAAAATTCGCTGATACGGTTCATTTGGCCAATAAAATCAGGCCACGATTCGGGGATACTGCCGGGTTGATAGTTCGCCATTGCATTCATGTCTGCCAGCAGGGTTTTCGACGTTCGGCGGTAATACTGCAAAAAACGCCGCAATTGAACCCGTTTAATCTCACTTGCACCGGCTTTGAATATTGGCGCAAAAGGAAACCGGCCCGCCAGTTGCTGGTTAAACCGGTCTCGAATGGCGAGGTAACGTTTGATGACTTTGTTGTCACCGGCATCTTGACAATGCATGTTGACCTGACGCTGCAACTGCAATCGGCGGGTGGCAAACCAACCGTCATTGGCCGCTGTGGTGCTAAATTGCGCTTGTTCAAAGCAATTGTCATTGTTCAACCCGGTCAGGGTTTCACTGATAAAGTTGTCGAGGGTTTTGACGGCATTGCCCGGTTCATTACGTTCGAAACGGCCCAGATCACTGATGGTATTTAACCAGCGCTGTGACAGGTTGTCGGTTAATCCCCTTTCACTGTTGCGCAAGAAGCTGATCAATGGCTCGGCATAGTTATAGGCTAAAAAGCTCATGCGTTGACGCTGGCCTGTGAGGTAGTTGGTGGTTTGTTGGTCGCTTTGCAGATTAAACAAACTGTCGGCAAAATGATGGTCGTCCCAGCGAGGTGATTCGACTGGCAGATATAGCTGGTTTTGTGCGACCAGTTGTTCGAGTTTCTGCAATTGTTGCATGACAAAAGTATGGGTATCTTGTTGCAGGCGAATGGTATTGCTGTTGTCCCCCAGTTGCCGCAGCAGGCTGATGATTTGCAATAATATGCCGCTGTTGGCTTTGAAACTGGCCACCGATTTGCCCAGTGCCGTCTCGTTGTAGGTTTCCGGGCTGCCAAGCAAATAAGATATCGGTGCCAGTTGTGTGGGTCGCACCATGGCTTCGCTCAGTAATCGCTGTGACACCTGTTGCAGGCGACTACTCAATGTATTGGCAAAAAACGGTTTTTTTACCTTGGCGTACTTATCCAAAAACCCTTGATAACTCAACAGGGTATTGAGCAATTGCTGCAAAGGTACATTTAGCCATGCAACAACCGGCTCGGCGGTGTCTGACATTGGCGGATAAGTGGCTTTAACAAAGCTTAATGACTCCAGCGACTCTATCTGGTTGGTCATTTGCTGCAATACCGGTGAAATCTCTAAACGCCGCTGTTCATTGCGCTCAAACATGCTGCCAAAGGGGGGCACATTCAAATTAACCAGTTTGCGCTGAACCAGAGCGTCACATTGCTCTTGTGAAAAAAGCTCAACCATGTCATTGAGCCGCATATCATCAAACCCTGCACTGGCCAAGGGCTCACTCAGGTCACTCAGAAGCTGGTATACATTGCCACAGGGACTGGTAGCAGCAGTCGCCGACAACCAGTCTTTTTCGGTCGCCAGCAGCCATGCCTGAAACAGGTCGATATTATCCAGCAACGGCGAAGGCGGCAGTGCGACATTTGGTGCCAGCTGTTCAATGTTTTCACTGATTTGACGCAACTCGGCCAGGGGCAACCGCTGCGCATGTTCAATCAGCGCCTGATGCAGTGTTTTGGTTAGGCCATCAAGATGGTTCATCATCGCAGCCCGGCCAATCAGGCTATCTCCCTGCTCGTCCCAATCGACGTTGTAATCGAGCAGTTTTATCGCCCCGGTTGTCAGGGATGCCGCAGGGTCAACCCCCGCTGGCATTGGCCGATCATAGAGATATTCGATGAGTCCGGCCAGTTCCTTGCCTATGCCCTGGCTATCATTCAACGGCCCAGCCAGTGTCAAAAATCGTTCCCGGTTGATCTGAAAATCCTGCAACATACCGCCAAACTTTTTGATGTCGTTGATCACCATGCGATAGTTCTGGTGGGTCTCTTGCTGCTCGGTCAGCAGGCGCAAACTGCTCGCACGAATTTTCAGGCGGCACTCAAGGCTGGCAAAAAATACGGTTTTAAACAGTTTGTCTGCTATCAGCCGTTTTTCTTGGTTCACCTGACCATTAAACCAAGACATGGGCAGCGACAATAACAGCGGTCTATCACTGATGTCAGACACGCTGCTCAGTATCCGGTAGGTATCAAGACCTTCCCGGGAACAATCCTGTTTGATTCTGAACAGTCGCTGCAAGTTTTCAGCGGTATAACGACTGTGCTCTTGCAGCCGCAGACTGTCGATAGCCATTAATGCTGCCAGTGCAACCGCCCCTGCGAGGGTGGCCAACTGAAAACGTCGTATGGTTTTGTGGCTCGAAAAGCGTCTTTTTTCGGTCGGAAATGCCAAGTGTTTTTCAGCAAATACCTTGCGTATCATTAAGTCATTAACAAAAGCCTGTTGCTCTTGCACCTGCCCGGTAAAATATATGCCCCGCAATGGCAGGGCTTCTTGAAAGCTGCTGCGGGCAAAAGCACTGGTGACCACCTCAGACAGAGGCTGATACAGGGCGCCAAAATGATGAAGAAACAGCATAAAACGGTCAATATCGCCAATTTCTTGGCCACCGGCAGCCACCGCCAACTGGGCGTCTTGGAGGTTTTTTGTCACTTGGTCAAAGGCCTCTTTTACCCAGCTTTTACTATAAGCACTGTCGAGCCGGTAAGGATTAGACCAACCGACCATTTCTTGCCTTTTTTGTCGCGGCTGGGCCTGCCAAAAGGCATCAAATCCTTCAACGTGATCACACTGGGTGACGACAAGATAAACCGGCAACACAAATCCACTGTGTTTTTGGCTTTGCCACAGTTGTTGAAACAGGTTTTCGCCCAGCGCCGACAATGACGCGCCATCGCCCTTGTGCAACAAGGTATTGGCCGACACGGTGAGCAATATGCCATCCACCGGCCTTTCTGGGCGATACCAATGCAACAATTCGATCAGATAACTAAACCGTGCCGCCTGCCCACTGTCTTGGTTTTTATTGTCCTGATCGATCACCACCGCATGATTAAAAAAGTGCCAGCCACTACCCGGATCTTTCAAGTGTTTTTCTCTGGGCAACAGTTGCACCTTGCGATCTTCGGTTGCCGCTTTAATCAATTCGCTTTTGCCACTGCCTTGCTCGCCAATCAGCAAAAACCAGGGCATGTTGTAGCGCCAATCCCGCTTGGTGGTCAGATACTTCATCGCATTGACAGCCCGGCGCATTTGAGTCAGGTTAACCCACTGCCAGCGCGGCTTTTTTAACGTTTGCTGTTTGGCGTTGCTCAATCGTCGATAAACCCAGGCAAACGGGGCGGTGACCCAAGCAAACAGCTTTTTACCACCTGGTGCCACTTTACCCAGTAAAAAAGACAGCAGTTTGTAACTTGAACGCAACAACCAGACACCAAAAAACAACAACACCACAATCAACAATATCAGCGCCAGCACCAGAAACAAAGGATCTTGACAAATGCGCTTTAGCT
>JABSOG010000016.1 GCA_013216025.1 Algicola sp.
GATGTTGATGTGCTGGTGGTCGACAAAACTGTGTTCAATTGGTACAAAAATCTGATCGCCCCCAATCTTTTCAAAGATGGTGATTTTGTCTACCATGATATTTTGCCCCAAGTTACCGGATACAATATTGCGTTTAGAAGCCGAGTGTTGAGAGACAGTTTTAACCGTGGTTTACACAAAATGATATCGTCTGATTTATATCAGCAACTGATTGATTACTATCTAAATTCTAAAGGTGTCACGATTCAGCGTGAGTTGAGCCGAAGCGCTGACAGTGATTCTGACTTGGTGTTGACCAGAGCAGAAAAGCGTTGGTTGCGACTCAACCCCATTGTGACTTTTACCGGTGATCCGAATTGGTTACCGTTTGAAGGTTTCAGTGACGAAGGCGAGTATCAGGGCATTGTCGCCGATCATTTGGCTTTGGTGGAACAAAAGTCGGGGATTTATTTTTCTAAAGTCAAACCTGCTTCTTGGCCAGATGCGTTGAATATGGCAAAGAGTAAAAAAATCGACATTATCTCGGGCGGCATCGCTAACAATGTGCTTTACAAAGATTTTGAGCCGGTACAGCACTTTGTCAGCAATCCGCTGGTGATTGTTAAAACCGAAGGCGATGATTTTGTTGGCGCTTTGGATGAAATCAAGGACGAGAGAATTGCTATTGCCAAAAACGCCAGCTTGGTTGAAGAGGTGCGAAACCGCTATCCCAATCACAATATTATCGGCGTCGATTCGCTACAGCTAGGGCTCGAAGGGGTTTCATCCGGCAAATATGACGCCATGTTGGCTCCTATGGCGCGTGCAAACTACAGCATTGGTGACTCGGGGTTGTATAACTTGAGAATTGTCGGCAAAACTGAGTTTACTCTCGATATCACCTTGTTTGTCAGCAAAGAAAAACCAATATTGCACGGTATTATCAATAAGGTGCTGCAACGGGTGTCGACCAGTGAGCATCAACAAATTTTGACTCGTTGGATCAGGCACAGTTATGTCGAGAAAAACAATTATGGCTTGATCATGATGGTGGTAATGATTTCATTGACTATTGTCATCATTTTCCTCTATTGGAATCGACGCTTGTCGGAAGAAATCAGGCTGCGTATAGACACCGAAGCCGCGCTTAAAATCGCCAAAGAAAAAGCAGAGATGGCAACACTGGCCAAATCGGCGTTTTTGTCCAACATGAGTCATGAAATTCGCACCCCGATGAATGCGATTATGGGCTTTACTGAGTTGTTGGCAGAAGAAAGCGAAAACAAGCAACATCTTGCCTTTATCAAAACCATTCAATCTGCTGGTAATAACTTGTTGACCCTGATTAACGATATTCTTGACCTGTCAAAAATAGAAGCGGGCAAGATGGATATCCACAAAGTGGCGACTAATCCCCATGAATTATTCGATGATACCGCCAAGTTGTTCATGGTCGAGTTAAAGAAAAAACGGCTAGAGTTGATTTTTGATGTCGACAAAGGTATCCCACATAGTTTAATGCTCGACACGGTACGACTGCGCCAGATCTTGTTTAATCTGATTGGCAACGCGGTTAAATTTACCGACAAGGGCACAATCCGCCTCAAAGCCCGACGAAAGGTGACTGAAGATCAGGAAGAACTGATTGATTTATTGATCACCATTGAAGATACCGGGGTGGGGATAATGCCTGGGGAGTTGTCCCATGTATTTGGTACTTTTGAACAGTCTAGAGATCAGGACAGGCAAAAATATGGCGGCACCGGTTTAGGGTTAGCCATTAGTCAGCGCTTGGCCAAGTTGATGAACGGCAAGATCACGGTTGCCAGCACGGTTGGCAAGGGCACCCGGTTTGAAGTGACTCTGCGTGATGTCGCAGTATCGTCTCATATTGTGCATGAGGTCACGCGCGCGAAAGTCGATGGTAATAAGATCAAGTTTAAACCTTCGGTGGTGTTGATTGTTGATGATATTGAAATTAACCGTTTACTGGTGCAGGAATGTTTTTCAGGCACTCAATTGAGCTTTTTTAGTGCGGCATCTGGGGTTGAAGCCTTAACGGTACTTGAAACCGAAGAGGTTGATTTGGTGCTGATGGATATACGAATGCCGGGTATGGACGGTTATGAAGCGGCCAAGCGGGCCAAGCAAGTCAAAGATATCCCCGTCATTGCTTTAACGGCAACCGTGATGGACCCACTTGATCAGGGTTTTATCGACAGTGCATTCGACAGCTATCTTAAAAAGCCGGTGTTCAAAAAAGAGTTGTTTAAGGCGTTGCAACAATATCTGCCCTTTGAGGTGAAAATGGTGGGTGAGCAGGTGATCACCAAACCGGCTGAAATTGTGTTGACCGCTAAGGCGATGAACGATGCAAAGGCGATTGTGGCGGTGCTCGATGAGCAGCTATTGGTTCAGTGGCAAACCATTAGGGTCAACAATAAAGTTTCTGACATCAAAAAGTTCGCCCAAACCATCGAAGAATTAGGTGACAAATATGCCATTCGGGCCTGCACCGACTATGCCCGGATACTCAACGAAACCATTAATGCCTATGATATTGTCGGCATTAAAAACTCGGTGAAGAACTTTCCGGTGTTGTCAGGTCTTATCAAAAAGAAACTCGACCGATAAATCTGCTGCGCATCTTTATTTGGTGCCACTGAGTGGCGGGAAAGATAAAACATTTAACACCGACAAATACATGGATGGTGCTTGTCGAAAAAACCAAGATATCAACATTATGTCCGAATAATCCGCCGTAGGGGCCGCCCCCGTGCGCGCCCTTGCCCGGGGTTGTTGGCATCCCATACAAGGGCGTGGACGGGGCCTGCTCCTACGCCACCCTTTTCAGACGTTTGCAACACCCTCCATGTATTTTTCCGTGGCAAGATCTTTTGACCTTTTCTTAGATTGCTGTGCAGCCATCCTACTCAGGCTTGAAAACCCCAATCACCTGTTCAAACTGACGAGTCGCAGCGTTGACACTATCTTCGGGCTGGATCATGGTATGGCCGCATTTAACACATTCCACTTTTTCTACGTTGTTTTCTTTATACAACATAATGGTGTCAACGGCTTCGCAATGGGGGCAGGTGGCACCGGCGATAAAACGTTTTTTTAATTTCACGGTTTTCAATTGAGTTCTCACGGGTTGTTGTAAGCTGGGGCATTTTACGTCATTGAGTGGCCCGGTGGCAAACTCAAAGCAGGGCAAGTGGTGTCAAAAAAGCGAATACCGAGATGTCGGACCATTGGAGCATTTTTTACCCGCTTGGTGGAGTGTCAGGATGACCGACGGGACTAACCTGCAGGGATGCTTTTCAAGTGCCAAACCCCACCACGACACCAGCCTTTGGAGGGCAGACACAGGGGTCAGCCCCTACAAGAGCGCTGCCGGGTATGCTAAAGCTGTGTTTCGGGGTGAAAACCAGCTAGAATACCCGCAGTTTTTTTAACCCTGAAAGTATCCATGATCCAACTGACTGAAATTCAACTGCTTCGAGGCGGGCATGCCTTAATCGATAACTCCAGCGCTACGATTTTTCCCAAGCACAAAGTCGGCCTTGTTGGCGCCAACGGCTGTGGTAAATCCTCTTTGTTTGCCTTGCTTAACGGCCATCTCGGGCTTGATGCCGGGTCGATGAGTATCCCTAAAGATTGGGTTACCGCCAATGTTGCGCAGGAAACCCCCGCACTGGATAAACCGGCTTTGGAGCTGGTAATAGACGGCGATCATGAATTTCGAGGCATTGAAGCAAGGTTGGCGCAAGCCGAAGAAGCACATGATGGTCACCAAATTGCCCATCAACATCAGCTGATGGATGCCATCGGAGGTTACGCCGTTCATGCCAGAGCAGGAGAGTTGTTGCATGGATTAGGCTTCACTCAAGCGCAAATCAGCCAGCCAGTTAAATCGTTTTCTGGTGGTTGGCGAATGAGGCTTAATCTGGCGCAGGCCCTGATTTGCCGCTCTGACTTGTTGTTGCTCGATGAACCGACCAACCACCTCGATTTGGATGCGGTTCTATGGCTCGAAAACTGGCTTAAACGATACGATGGCACCTTGATATTGATATCTCACGACCGGGATTTTCTGGATAATGTGATCAATCAAATTATTCATATTGAACACAAAAATCTTAATTGCTACTCGGGCAATTACAGTGCTTTTGAACGTCAACGCGCCGAACAATTGGCTCAGCAACAAAGCATGTTTGAAAAGCAGCAGAAGCAACGGGCGCATTTGCAAAAATTTGTCGACCGTTTCAAGGCCCAGGCCACCAAGGCAAAACAGGCTCAAAGCCGGGTTAAAGCATTAGAAAGAATGGAATTGCTGGCGCCTGCTCATGTCGACAGTCCTTTTAACTTTTCGTTCCTAAAACCTGAATCTTTGCCTACGCCACTAATCAGTATGGAAAAGGTGCAGCTCAATTACGGCGATACCATCATTTTAGAGCAAATCAAACTCAACCTTGTACCAGGCAGCCGAATTGGTTTGCTGGGCCGTAACGGCGCGGGTAAATCGACCTTGATCAAATTGTTGTGTGGTGAAATGGAACCCAAGCAAGGCATTTATCAAACCAGCCAAGGCGTTAAAATTGGTTATTTTGCCCAGCACCAACTCGAAACGCTGGATGTCGACAGTACTCCACTGGATCATCTGCGTCGGTTGGATGACGTGACGCTTGAGCAGAAGTTTCGTGATTTTTTGGGGGGGTTTGGTTTTAATGGTGATAAGGCGTTATCAAAGGTAGGGCCGTTTTCTGGTGGCGAAAAAGCTCGGCTGGTGTTGGCCTTGATGGTGTATCAAAAGCCTAATTTGTTGTTGCTCGATGAACCTACCAACCACCTTGATTTAGAAATGCGTCATGCATTGTCGATGGCGTTGATGGGTTTTGCCGGGGCCATGGTGGTGGTTTCTCACGACAGAAACCTGTTGAAAACCGCAACAGATGAATTTTACTTGGTCGATAGCGGCAAGGTCAGTGTTTTTGATGGCGATTTAGACGATTATTATCAATGGTTGATGGACTCCGATAAAGAGCTGTCTGGCGGCCCGACCAAGTCAGATGGTGAACACTCGGCCAGTAACCGTAAAGATCAGAAACGCCGTGATGCCGAGTTTCGTCAAAAGACCAAACCGTTGCGCCAAAAAATCGATAAGTGGGAAAAGCAGATGGATAAGCTTAACAAGGAAAAACTCACCATCGAAGAGGGATTGGCCGACAGTCATATTTATGATGCCAAAAACAAAGCCAAATTGGCTGAACTGCTAAAACAACAAGCGGCCAATGTTAGTTTACTTAATCAGATTGAAGAAGACTGGATGATGGCCCAAGAAGAGCTCGAAGAAGCACAACAGGAAATGGAAGGCTGATGTTGTCCGAAGAGGTCTTTTGGAAATATGCCCTTGAGTTCTATGGCCGCGCCGGGGTGACCAATAGTTGCTTAAAGTTGCAGGATGATTTGGGGTTGAACGTTAATCTATTATTGCTTTTGTGCTGGTGTGAACAGCACCAAAAACAGCTTGATGGCGAACAAATCGATTTGCTGGTGTTGTCTTTGGCCCACTGGCATCGGGATTACACCAAACCGTTGCGCGCAATTCGGCGCAAACTGGCACTGGATGACAACGCGACAGAGGCGGTAAAACGGGCGATTTTTGATGCCGAAATGGCACTGGAGAAAACCGAGCAGCGGCTGCTGCTGGGGATCTTTAACCAATTTAAGTTGGCTGATGCCGACACCGCTTTAAACCTTCAACGCTATATTAGCCGTGACGACAAGGCCGCTGTTATTCGCTTTGCTGGGGTGATTGACCAGCTACGTGGGTCGTTCACTGTGTGAACTTTATGGCCTGCGGCCTGAACGTCAAAAGCATTCAACACGGAGGCACGGAGCCACGGAGAAAGAAAGAGGAAAAGAATTAAAACTGAAAAAACCTATAAAGTTACAATGAACTACTCGAAACCTAATGCCCTTGATCTTTAAACGTCTTTTGATTTTCTCTTTCTTTCTCCGGGTCCGTGCCTCCGTGTTAAGATCTTTTAATCTTTTCCTCGTCAGGGGCTAGTAATGAGGCGGCAGCTCGTGTGCAATGTCTTGGGGTTGGTCCATGTCCATCTCGTCTTTGATTTCTTTAAACCGGTTTCCCAGTAAAGTCAGCTGTTGCTGCACCTTGTGAATGGCCTCTTGATGCTGGTTTATCTCGCCATTTAGCTGGTCAATGGTGTCGTCTTGAAACGCCACTTTGCTTTCTAGTTCTTCTATTCTTTGTTGCCATTCGTTGTTCATTTTTATCTCCAAAACTATTTCATACCAATCGCATTAATTTACTTGTCTACTTTTTGGTCGGGTAAAATGGTCAATGACAAGGCATTAATTGCCGTATGTAGTTGTTCTACTTACAAAATTAATAACGCAGTCAGTGGCCATTTTAACCAGCAAAATAGACCAGTTAATTATGGAGATTGGTATCACTACCTTACTCTTTTTGAATAGTCCAAATTTCCGCCAGTCCACTGGAGCTTTCTGTCAGCAATTGAGTATCGTTTTTAATAAAAGCCACGCTGTGCACCACGGCACCTTTGGGGCGGGATTGTTCTCTTGGGGCGACCGTCCAATCTTGTAATTTTTTGCCTGTTTTGACATCCCACAGCGTCAGTTTGCGTGATGGCGCGCCGGTGGCCAGTAAAGTGCCATCGTTGTTAAAGCGTACAGCACTGAATACATTTTGACGGGCGGTATATTTGAGGCGACTGACAGGTTTACCGTTACTCAAATCCCACACCTGAGCCTGTTTTTGGCTGTCGGCGGTAAAAGCGTAGCGTCTTGTTGGGTCAAGTGCGACTTTGGTGACTCTGCTCGGATGGTTGAAACGGTGTACCACTTGACCGCTCTGTGTATCCCACAAATAAGCGACATAATCGTTTGACCCCGACAGGGCGTAGCGGCCATTGTCAGACATCGCCACGCTGTTTACTTTTTCTTGATGTCCCATAAACTCAATCCGGCGACCTGTTGCTGTGGTGATATGTACCACCACGCCGTTACTTTTGCCAATCAAGATATGTTGTCCATCGTTAGACACGGCGACATCACGGATATTGGATTCTCTGACTTTGACAAATGCCACAGACTTGCCTGTGGCGATGTCCCATAGGGCAAAATTGTCTCGGTCGGCGGTCAGGGCGTGACTGTTGTTCGCTGAAATTGCACTGACCAGAACCAAATTATTAGCGCTGCCTTGATGACTCCATTGGTATTTTAAACCATTGGTTTTTAAGTCCCACAGGCTTAAGCCGTGATGAATGCTCGATACAACGGCGTAACTGCCGTCGCGTGAAAGGGTGGCGGAGTATGAACTGTCAACGGCATGTTCAAAACTCGCTACTGCGTTGTCCTTTTCACTGCTGCAACCACTTAAAAACAAGGGCAGCAACAGCCCGTATTGCAACAAAAGAGTAACTAATGGTTTCATATTCGCGTTTTGAATGGAAATTCCTTAACTCTTATCTTACAACAGGGTAGTATATGGCCCCTAATTTTTTTAATTATTATTATTATAATCTTCTGTTGGAGTAAAAAATGCGTTCTATTTTTAAGGTGTCGTTATTAGCGGCAAGTATTGCTTTGGCCGGTTGCGGTGAAAAACCCGATGTCGCTAAAACTGATGCAGTTAAAACTGATGTAGCTAAAACTGATGTAGCTAAAACTGATGCAGTCAAAACTGATGTCAAAGCCGAAGCGACCAAAACGGCCAAGGTTGTACCTGGTGCACCGCAAACTGACCTAGAAAAGCAAAGCTACGGTTTGGGTGTGAGCTTTGGTAACTACCTTAAGCGCGCCTTGGATGAGAACAATAAAGTCGAAGTTAACCTCGATATAGCGATGGTCATGAACGGTGTTACCGATGCGGTTGAAGGCACTGAGAAATTAACCAAAGAAGAAATTGAAACCGTGATGAAGGAGCTTGATGCTCTGACGCGTGCCAAGCACGCTGAAATGGCCGAAAAAGTCAAGGCCGAAGCGCTTAAAGCCGGTAGCGATTTCTTGGCTGAGCATGCCAAAAAAGAAGGTGTTAAAACCACTGAATCTGGTTTGCAATACACGGTTGTCACGATGGGCGAAGGCAAAAAGCCAGGACCAAAAGATCGTGTTAAAGTGCACTACAAAGGCACGCTTATCGACGGTTTGGAATTCGACAGCTCATACAAGCGTGATGAGCCAGCGGTATTTGGCGTAGGCCAAGTGATCAAAGGCTGGACTGAAGGTCTTCAGTTGATGCCGGTAGGCAGTAAGTTTACTTTTGCTATCCCTTCTGAGCTGGCTTACGGCGAAAGAGCAACGGGTAAAATCACGGCACATTCAACTTTGTTGTTTGATGTTGAGTTGCTGAGCATCGAAACTGGCGCACCTGCTGCACATTAATCTCGCTGCTAGCTTGGTATAAAGCCAGACACAAAAAAGCCACTCATTGAGTGGCTTTTAATGTTAAGACGTTTGCTATAAAAATCGAATTCGAGCCTAGTGATTTTTATATAAAGTCTCAATTAATTCATCTTCAAAACCAAAACGCTCTTCAAGTGCTTGGCCGACATGTGACAAATCGGTATCGAATGAAGCAAAGACTTCTTCAGCACTTTTGCCTGCATTTTCGGCGCTGTTTTTGTCGGCGTATCGATCGTTGAAGGTGAGGGCGGTATCGGTCGTGCAGTCAATTTTGGGATATAATGTAGTGGCCAGAGAGTGGCTGTCGTTACCATTGACTTTGCAGGCTTTGACAATTTGCTCATACACTTCAAAATGACCTGCTGAAATGTAGTCCATCATTACCTGACAAAACAGCAAAATATCTTTTTCGTTTGGTAATGCTTTTTCTTGCTGATCAAATTGGGATGTGCCGGCGAGCTGACAATAACGAACCAATAACTCTTGGCGTTCGTTTAACCAATTATCGATGGCTGAGTGCGAGCCTCCCCACTTGTCCTGTGCTTGTTCTAATCGGGTAAGCATAGTGATTGATACTCCAATAGCGACTTGGTATAAAACCTGAAAAACCTTGTAGCCCTACTATATCAAAATGGACGCCAAGGTAAAGCCCATTTTCAAATCGATGATTTTAATCAGAAAATTTACGCGTATTATTTGCTACGCAACTCCCTTGATGGGGCTTTGTTGATGTTTGGATGATGATTTGGTCTTTTGCGAGTCATAGGCCTTGGCAAAAACGGGCTTTGCGCTGGAAATTGTCGGGGAAATGTTAGTGGCGAGCAGGGTTCGATGTTACAATCTCGCCATTATAAAGGTATCAATTACAAAGGGCACAATTTCATGTCAGCATTGAAAAATGATAGTTATATCCGCGCTTTATTGAGGCAGCCAGTCGAGCGCACACCGGTATGGATGATGCGTCAAGCCGGGCGATATTTGCCGGAATACCGGGCGTTACGGGAAAAAGCAGGAGACTTTATGTCGGTCTGCACCAATCCTGAGTTAGCCTGTGAAGTGACCATGCAACCGTTGCGTCGTTTTGATTTGGATGCGGCAATTTTGTTCAGTGATATTTTGACCATTCCTGATGCAATGGGTTTGGGGCTGCATTTTGAAACTGGCGAAGGCCCTCGTTTTGAGCGAACCATACAAAGTATTTCCGATGTGACTAATTTGCCAATACCCGATCCAGAGCAAGAGCTGCGTTATGTCATGGATGCAGTGCGCACTATTCGCCGCGAACTCAATGGTGATGTGCCGCTGATTGGGTTTTCGGGCAGTCCGTGGACTTTGGCGACTTATATGATTGAAGGCGGCAGCAGCAAGACTTTCAGTAAGATCAAAAAGATGGCATTTTGCGAGCCGGAAGTACTGCACATGTTACTTGATAAACTGGCTGATTCTGTGATCTTGTACTTGAACGCCCAGATTGCTGCTGGTGCTCAGGCAGTTCAAATTTTTGATACCTGGGGTGGTATTTTAACGCCAAGGGATTACAAAGAATACTCGTTGTATTACATGGATAAAATCGTTAAGGGTTTGACCCGTGAATACGAAGGCAACCCGGTACCTGTGACCCTGTTCACTAAAAATGGCGGCATGTGGATTGAAGACATTGCAGCCACCGGTTGTGACGCTATCGGCTTGGACTGGACGATTGATATGGGTAACGCCCGCAAAAGAGTGGGTGATAAGGTTGCGTTGCAAGGCAATATGGATCCGGCGATTCTACATGCTGATCCCGACCGTATCCGTCAAGAAGTTCAGATTATTCTCGACAGCTATGGCCAAGGACCTGGTCATATATTTAACCTCGGTCACGGCATCACACCTGATGTCAGTCCAGAAAATGCGGGTGTCTTTATCGATGCGGTGCATGAATTGAGTGTGAGCTATCATTTGTTTGACTAATTATAAATGGAGTCAGTGTTGTGCTGTCAAAAAACCTTGTTTTTCGCCAGCACAACACTGACTCCATTTATTCATTCTTTAAAAAACGAATCTCCACTTTCTTGCTGCTGTAACATCGCTTCGATATCTTCTATATCAGTGTTCAGGGTGATATCGGTAAACCCAGGTTTACCGGCTATCTTATGATTTTCATCGGCCCATTCGCCCAAATCAATCAGTTGACAACGTTTGCAACAAAAAGGGCGGAACTTGCTTGCAGCCTGCCAAATGACATCTTTTTGACAGTTAGGACAATTAACTTTGGTTTGGGACATATGGCTTCCGATGATGTGTGTTTGGTGGTCCGACATTTCGACGATAGGAGGCTCTAGCAACGAGCCAAGGAGAACATGATGTCTTCTTCAACGTTGGTCCGGCCTGCTTGATCGCATAATCGCATAAAACGTACGGCATAGCGATATTTGTTGCCGCTGACGGTAGGGTAGGCACCGTAGGCCGGAGTATATTTTATTCGGACAAGTTCGATGTTTTCGGTGTTGTCTTGATAAAAGCCGTTGGCGGCTTTGATAGAGGTAAATGCACCCCGTTCGCGGGCAAAGGTCAGTACCAAGGTGATGGCTTCGTGGGTCGATGCCAAGTGATTGAGCCAGCCGCTGATTTGCTGAGATTTTTCTTGTGGCGGCAATTGCATCCAAAAGTGTAATTGAGGCAGGTCAAAATTACAGTGACCCCCGGGAATGGCAAAACGTTGTTTGATGCTGGCCAAAAACGGGTCGTCTTTGATTGGCGTACAAATTCGGTGCTTTTTACTCAATGCGCTTTGCAGGGCAATCACTCTTTTGAGCATTTCTTCTAATGCTTCGTTGCAGATCTCGGGGTGTTGAGCCCATTTCACCAAACTATGTTCACTGCGCTCAAGCTCTTTGGTTAACTCACCACGTATATCGTTACGCTCTAACAGGTCAACCATAGCAAATAGAGCTTCAAAAAAACCGATGGGCTGAAATTCATGTTGCAGGTTTTTGCAGTTTTCGATTTGAGCGAACAAATACTCGATACGCATAAAACTGCGCATTTTTTCATTTAATGGGTGTTCGTATATAACCAGACTCATTTGACCTATCCGACTCCAAGCAATTCGGAGCTTAACGCTTACAAAATAATTTAAGTGATCTAGGGGACTGTCCGAGTCACCGTTTCGCACATACTAGGTTTTCTTTTTGGATAAAGCCATATATTTTGCATGTAATTGCTCAATTTTTGGTTTTACCTCGGCCCAAGGCATGTCGTTGTTGATGACAACATCAGCTTTGGCCAGCCTGTCGCTACGGCTGATTTGCGCTTTGATGATATTTTTCACCTGCTCAGTACTAACATCATCCCTGCTGGTTGTTCTAGACACCTGCACTTGTTCGGGTACGTCGACAACGACACTGCTGTGAACATACTTTTCTAGTTGGTTTTCAAACAACAAAGGGGCAACCAAAAAACAATAAGCAGATTCTGCCTCTTCGAGTTGTTTTAGCATTTGCTCGCGAATGGCCGGATGCATCAGTGCATTGAGCCATTGCTTTTTGTCAGGGTCAGAAAAGATGGCCGTTCGTAACTGAACACGGTCTAAAGTCTGGTCGGGTAACAGCATTTGCTCGCCGAATTGCTTGACGATAGCCTTAAGACAATCTGTGCCGGGTTTAACCACGTCTCGCGCAATGACATCAGCATCAACCAGCGTGATGCCAAGACGGGAAAATTCATCGGCCACGGTGGTTTTGCCGCTACCGATGCCGCCAGTCAAACCGACAATATATTTACTCAAAATACTTACTCAAAATGCTTACTCAAAATAACAGCGATGTATCTTACACCGCTTGGTAGAAGTAGTTTTGCAGATAAAACTCAATCATCGAGTCTCCCCACAGCAAAGCAATCCACCCGGCAATGGCGATGTATGGGCCAAAGGGCACTTGCGTGTTCTTGCCTTTTTTCTGGGCATAAAGAATGGCTATGACAAAAATGGCACCGACAAACGAAGACAACAACAAGATTAAAAATACACTTTGCCAGCCAAGCCAGGCGCCAAAGACGGCCATCAACTTAAAATCGCCATAACCCATGCCTTCTTTACCAGTGGCCAGTTTAAAACCCCAGTAGACCGACCATAAACTGAGATAACCCACGCAAGCACCAACGATGGCATCGGTAGGCGGTATCCCAAGCCCCCACACTGCAACGAGTAAACCTAGCCATAACAAGGGCAGGGTGATTTCATCTGGTAGCAGCATAGTATCAAAATCGATAAAGGTTAACGCAATCAAACCCCACGTCAGCACCAGATACAACAAGGTGACTTGGGTCGGCCCCCAATTGATGGCGACAGCCAGTGATAACGCCCCGGTGAGTAATTCGACTAAAGGATAGCGAATCGAAATGGGGTTTGCGCAGCCTGAGCATTTACCTCTTAGCACCAACCAACTTATTATTGGGATGTTTTCAAGCGCTGTTATTTTATGGCCACACTTTGGACAAGCTGAGCGAGGGACCGACAGGTTGTATACTTGCGGCTCAGTTTCTTCAGCTGGTTTTTTGTCTACCAACTCTTTTGCGAGGTATTCTCTGCATTCGCATACCCAGTCTTTTTCCATCATGATTGGCAAGCGGTGGATCACCACGTTTAGAAAACTGCCAATGATTAAACCAAACACCAATACGGTGCCATAAAAATAGGTCGGATGATTGACCATGACTGCTATTATATCGTCGAACATTATTTGATAACTTTCCCCATTTCAAAGATTGGTAAATACATGGCTATAATCAGGCCACCGATGACAACACCTAATACGGCCATGATCATCGGTTCTATTAACGCGGTCAAACCATCGACCGCATCGTCAACTTGTCCTTCATAAATGTGTGCGACTTTGTCTAGCATACTGTCGAGCGCACCGGATTCTTCACCTATGGCGACCATTTGGGTGACCATCGGTGGGAAGATGCCAGTGGCTTTCATCGCAAAGTTCATTTGGTTACCGGCAGACACTTCGGAGCGGATCTCCATGATGGCTTTGCGGTAAACCGCATTACCCGAAGCGCCAGCTGCCGATTCAAGTGCCTCTATCAAAGGTACACCAGCGGCGAAAGTGGTACTTAGTGTTCGGGCGTAACGGGCCACTGCCGCTTTGTTTAAAATCTCCCCAAGGACCGGTATGTTGAGCATGACCGCATCAACTTGATCGCGAAACATTGCGCTTCGCCGGTGTACCCGAACAAACACATATCCGCCAACAACCCCGCCCAACAAGACGACCCACCAATAAGCTTGCATGATCTCTGACAATCCGATAACAAACAGAGTAAAGGCAGGCAATTCAGCACCAAACCCGGCAAAGATCTCTTGAAACTGTGGTACCACAAATACCAGTAGGATACCGGTAACAATACCGGCAATAGCAAGGACGGCGACCGGATAGTTCATCGCTTTTTTGATTTTTGACTTGAGTGCTTCGGCTTTTTCTTTATAGGTGGCGACACGGCCAAATATATTGTCCAGCGCACCCGATTGTTCACCCGAATGCACCAGATCGCAGTATAGGTCGTCGAAATACAGTGGGTATTCTCGCAAAGTGTCAGAAAAAGGCGAACCTGATTGCACCTTGGCGTTGATCTCAGTGATCAGCTTTTCCATTCTTTTATTCGGTGTGCCCATGGCAATCATTTCTAGGGTCTGTACCAAAGCGACACCCGCTTGCAACATGGTGGCGACTTGGCGGGTAAATACCGCGATATCGGCAGGTATGATAGGCTTGGAGCCGTCCATGCCAAACAGGGGCTTGGCCTTTTTCCTGACTTTAATCGGGTTGATCCCCTGCCTGCGCATCCCAGCTTTGACTTCAGTTACTGAGTTGCTTTCTATCTCACCGGAGATTTTTTTACCTTTGCGGTTGATACCTACCCAGGTAAATATTTTCGGCTCTTTTGCTTTCGCTTTTTTACTCGCCATAACACTCACGCTTCATTTTGTTGATGTGCCTTGGTTACACGATTGATCTCCGACAAACTGGTCAGGCCATGGGCGGCTTTAAGCACGGCTGCTTGACGTAAATCCATGATATTTTCTTGTTGTGCTTGTTCGGCTATTTCGATGGCATTGCCATCGGCCATAATAATTTTGGCCATCTGATCACTTATCGGCATTACTTGGTAAATGCCCACCCTGCCTTTATAACCATTGGTGCAGTGATCGCAACCTTTGGCCTTAAATAATGTCATTGTTGGGATTTGCGCTGTGCTAAAGCCCTGCTTGCGTAACTCGATGTCAGGCAAGTCTTCGGGTTCTTTGCATTGGTTGCACAGTCTTCTGGCCAAACGTTGAGCTATCACTAAAGTAACGGTGCTGGCGGTGTTATATGTCGGCACGCCCATATTAGAGAGTCGGGTCAAGGTTTCTGGTGCTGAGTTGGTGTGTAAGGTCGATAATACCAAGTGTCCGGTCTGTGCGGCTTTGATGGCGACTTCGGCAGTTTCTAAATCACGTATTTCACCCACCATCACTACATCTGGGTCTTGACGCAAAAATGAGCGTAATGCCGTTGGAAAGTCCAAACCCGCTTTGGTGTTGATGTGTACTTGGTTGATGCCCGGCAGATTGATTTCTACCGGGTCTTCAGCGGTCGAAATGTTGGTTTGCTCGGTGTTGAGAATATTCAAACCAGTATACAAAGACACTGTTTTACCTGAGCCGGTGGGGCCGGTGACCAATATCATGCCCTGGGGTTGTTTCAATGCCTTAAGATATTGCGCTTGTTGTTCTTTTTCGTACCCGAGCACCTCAATGCCCAGCATGGCGCTGGATGAATCTAGAATTCGCATCACCAGCTTTTCGCCCCACAAAGTGGGCAGGGTGCTAACCCGAAAATCAATAGACTTCTTTTTGGTGATCTTAAGCTTGATACGGCCATCTTGCGGCAGTCGTTTTTCGGCAATGTCGAGTTTAGACATCACTTTGAGGCGTGCCGACATCCGAGTGGCCAAAGAGACTGGTGGGCGGGCGACTTCATGCAACATACCATCAATGCGAAAACGAATACGGTACATTTTTTCATAAGGTTCAAAATGCAGGTCGGAGGCCCCCTTACGAATGGCATCCATCAAAATTTTGTTGATATAAACAATGATGGGAGCATCATCTTTTTCGGGCGTTTCATCGTCACTGAACTCGTCTGATTCGTCGAGTTCCAAATCACCAAACTCTTTGACATCCAAGTCGGTAATGTCAAGGTTATCTCCGGCTTGCTCAAATATCTTTTCGAGCGTATCGAGCAGTTTGAAACACTCAACCACCACAGGTTCGGTTTGACAACCGCAGTTAAAGGCAAAATCTTCTAGCGCCTGATAGTCGGTCGGATCGGCGGTGGCAACAAAGGCTGTACGGCCCTTTTTTGCCAATGGAATAATGTGATGCTTGCGCATCAGCTTTTCGGTGATCAAATCAGACGGAATGGTCGAAATATCGAAGTGGTCAAGATCAAAAAAAGGCAGCGAGAATGAACGAAAACAAAAGCTGGCCAGTGCATCTTGTTCAATTAGTTTCTCGGCCACCAAAAACTCTGGCATCGACCTGTACTGGGCGGAGCGTCTACGTAAGCGTTCTTTAAAATCGGGTTCATCAATCAAATTGGCATGACAAAGCTTTCTGATTAATGGACTGGTGGCGCTTAGCGTCATGCGTTGTTCCTGTATTGGTAATGCTGTTGTCGTGTGGATAAGATGTAAATGACTTTATACTATGGCTGGTTTGAGGGCAATAAAAAAGGCGGCAAAGCCGCCTTTTAAGTAGTGTAAATCAATTGATTAAATACAGTTTTCAACCGGTGTACAAGTTTTGGTCCAAGTGACCAAACCATTGGCCAATGCGCCAGATAGTGAATAAATCTCAATAGGGTCAGGAGCAACGCCTTTGGTTGCGGTGATAACCATTGCTGTTGCTGTCTGAGTAGGGAAAGTTAAAACGATGCCCGCTGGTACGGCATATGTCGCAACGATCAGTGAAGGGCAGGCTGTGGCTAAGAAGGTGCCCTTGATTTGCGCACAAACCTCAGAGCCAGTTTTAGCAGCAGCCGTGGCAGAGATTACTTCACTGAATGCTGCTCGGTCGGTATAGCTTTGATAGGCGGGGAGCGCTACCGCAGCGAGAATACCAATGATAGCAACAACAATCATTAATTCAATCAGGGTAAAACCTTTTTGTACTTGCTTACGAATTTGTTTCATTTTAGTCATCTTAATACATCTCCAACAATAATTTATGGGTTCGTCTTAGGGCTGACTTAAGCATCGGCTAGATTGAGGGTTTTTTCAATAATAATTTGGGTTTTCAGCGGCTTTTCTTCTAGTTTTGTGACGCAGTTCACAAAAATAAGCGTTAAATCAACCGATTAAATGGTCAGGAATAGCATCGAGGCGTTTGAAATTAAATTTGACAGGTGTAAATTTGTACTCTAGTTGGTTTTAAGTTGTTCGATGCAGTCGCTTCTATGGTTATATTAAGATGACCATAGAAGGATAGAAGAAAGGATAAAGCAGATGTGTCGATGCCGTTAATTAAAACGCATGGACAAATCAATCGATTGCACATTTTTGGTCAATGCCCCGACCGAAATAAAGTCCACACCGGTTTGAGCGTATTGGGCAATGGTGTTGATATTCATATTGCCGGAGACTTCTAACTTGGCTTTTTTATCGGTTAACAATACTGCTTTATTGATGTTTGGGATTGAAAAATTGTCGAGCATTACAATATCGGCACCGGCATCGAGTGCTAGGCGTAACTCTTCGAGTGATTCTACTTCAACTTCTACCGGTTTGCCGGGAAAGTTATGTTTTGCCGTTGTCACGGCATTGGCAATGGAGCCACAACCTTTAATGTGATTTTCTTTGATCAAAAACGCATCATACAAACCGACACGATGGTTTTTCCCGCCACCACAGGTTACTGCGTATTTTTGTGCCAAGCGCATTCCGGGGATGGTTTTACGGGTATCGAGCAATTGAGTTTTGGTGCCCGTTAATGCCTTGACATATTGGGCAACCAGCGTTGCGGTACCAGACAGGGTTTGAATAAAGTTCAGCGCGGTTCTTTCGCCAGTCAGCAAAATGCGGGTATTGCCTGTTAATTTGAACAATGTGCTGTTGGCCATGACTTTATCACCGTCATTAACCAGCCACTGGATTTGAACTGTGGGGTCTAGTTGTTTGAAAACTTCGTCTGTCCAGGCTTTGCCGCAAAAGACACAATCTTCGCGGGTGATGATGGTCGCTTCGCTGACACTGTCTTTGGGGATAAGAGAGGCTGTAATATCGCCATGCTCGGGTGATTGGTGATTAAGATCTTCCGCTAGCGAGAGGGAAACGGCGCGACTGATATCGTCTGCAAGCATGGTAAGTCCTGACTTTGTTACAAAGACCGCGCATTATATAAGGTTTGCAGACACCCTTCAATACTGTTTCAGCGTCAACTGGTCGCCTCGTTGAGTGAATTCCAGCTGTTTGAGTGCACTCATACCCAGTAGTATTTGATTGGACATGTAACCAGGTACAATACTGGCGTTTACATTGGTCAAATGGATAGCACCGAGTTCCAGTGAATCTAGATTGGTATCAAAGGCAGTAGAACGGCCATTGGCGGTGTTTACCGAATACTTAACACCCCGGGTCAAACCAATTCGGTCGGCAACTGATTGCGGTATAGCAACATCGGTAGCCCCTGTGTCGAGCAGGAATGTTACTGGTTGGTTATTGATGAAGCCATTGGCAACGTAATGTCCGGCTTTGTTGCGTTTGAGTGTGACTGTGGGAATGTTGTTGACCAGTTGATGTTCAACATCACTGTTGGGATTGCTCATTTGCGCCAGTTGGTCGTCGAAGAATAAGACGAGCAGAAATAACAAGCAAAGCCAAGCGAGGATACCGAAAGTCTTTCCAAAGCTTTTCTGGGAAGGGTTCGGTGAACGATTTTGCGACGGATCTGATTGCATTGTGACTCGCTTTTTTATTACTATCTCAATTAATTATAACTTTTATTGAAAGAACATCCATGCCAGATTTGCCGATCACCCAAGGGTGGGCCGAGTACTGTGAGCAGCAACCCAGTTCACACTTCAATCTTCGTCCCGAAGGATGTGAGATAACCCTGCTGGTGATCCACAATATTTCTTTGCCGCCGGGCCAGTTTGGCAGTGACGATATCACTGACTTTTTTATTGGTAAGCTGCAAACCTCAAGACATCCGTTTTTTAAACAAATAGAAAACTTACGAGTGTCTGCCCATTGTCTGGTGCGCCGCGATGGCCTCATTATTCAATACGTTTCATTTGATGATAGGGCATGGCACGCCGGGGTATCTAGTTTTGAAGGCCGTGAAAATTGTAACGATTTCTCCATCGGCATAGAAGTAGAAGGTACCGACGATACGCCGTACACCGATGAGCAATATGCCGCCCTGACAAAGTTAACCATGACATTGCAACAGCAATATTCTAAAATCACAGCCGATAGGATTGTTGGTCACTGTCACATCGCACCTGAACGAAAAACAGACCCAGGCCGGTCGTTTGATTGGCCACGATATTTAACGTCACTCGCATAGGATTTACAGATGACACTGATCACACTCTTAATTGTATTGACTATTGAACGCATTAGCGCAACCGGACAGTTGTGGCAGTTTGATTTTTATTACCAGAAACTCAAATCACTGATGTTAAATCACCTTGGCAGGCCACAATGGCTCGAAAGTCAGATTGGGCGCTGGGTTTGGATCCTCTTGCCAGTGTTGGTTATCGCGTTTTTAAGCAATGCGCTAGACTGGCTACTGTTTGAATTTGTCTTTGATGTATTGGTGCTGTTGATTTGTATCGGTTGCGTCAAACAGCGCAAACTCTACAAGTCTTTTCTAAATGCTGCTAACCGTGGTGATGACGAAGCCTGCCAGTTGTATGCTGCACAGCTACGAGGACTCGAAGTCGTACAGACGCAACAGGACGAAACCGATAACACTGCTGTGGTGAATGAAGATGAGCAGTCCGCTGAGGTCGAACAATCAGAGCCAGTAGCCACTGAACCTGCTGGCACTGAACAAGGCCCCTGTGAAAACTGCAGCCTTGGACAAACGTTGGTATGGTTTAATTTTAGATATTATTGTGCGGTATTATTTTGGTTTGTCAGCCTTGGCCCTGCTGGTGCTGTGCTTTATTGCATGGTTAGAGAAAGCGCCGACGATAGCGACCACTCTATCAGTGAGCTATTTACCGACAATCAATTGGATAAAGCGCTGCATATTTTGGATTGGTTGCCAGCCAGAGTCTGTACCGCCGGTTATTTATTGATTGGTCACTTTACCAAATCTGCCGGTATTTGGTTAAGTTACCTGCTTGATTTTACCTCATCAGCCAAAGATTTGGTCAGCAAAATTGCCAACGCCGCAGAGTCTATTGACTTGGGGGATTGCAGCAATACTACTGAGCCTGCCTGTATGCTCAAACTGGCCAAACGCAATGTTTTATTCTTCCTCGCCATGGTTGCCCTTTTGACGCTTTATGGTGGAATTAAATAAACGTTAGTCTTTCATCCGTTGGATGACATCAATACTGTGGTCGAAGCAAGTGCTGGCGACCACGCGCCTAAAGTCGATCACGCAATAAAAGTGTTGCTTCTCGACTTTCAATCTACTCAAACCCTGCCCCAAATCAACTTTATAACCATTTCATTAGTATGCAGGCTTTACCTTGGCGATAAACTTTGTTAATTTAGCTGGTCAATTGGTATTACCAATTTTTCAAGCTGTAAAACAACCGAATAAAACACCCATTCAATCAATGCTCACCACTATTCATTGCCGGGAAAGCTTTTGAAAATCAAAGTACTTAAAGTATCCGACATTATTGCTCAAAAGCTCGAAGGCATGATCCTCGACGGCAGTTATGTTGTGGGTCAAAAATTACCAAGTGAGCGGGAACTGGCCAAACAATTTGAAGTGTCAAGACCTTCGCTCCGTGAGGCCATACAGGTACTTGAAGCCAAGGGGTTGATCAATCGGCGTCAGGGCGGTGGTAATTTTGTTAATCAAGACTTGCAACAGGGTTTGTCTGATCCACTGTTTCAACTGCTTTCATCGCATCCCGAGTCACAATATGACTTGCTGGAATTTCGCCATGCCATCGAAGGTATCTCGGCTTATTATGCTGCACTGCGCGGCACCGAAACCGATTTTGAACGTATCCGCGAAAAATTTAACGCCATCTTTGATCCAGCACTTCGCAGCGACATCGAATTGGAAGCCAAAGCTATCATCGGCTTTTATCTGACGGTAGTCGAAGCATCACACAACCTTGTGTTGATTCACCTGGCCCGCAGCATGACGGTTTTACTCGAACAAAATGTGATTGAAAACCTTAAGATACTCAACAGTCATTCTAAAGACCGAACCCTAATAAATAAGCAACTGTATCAACACCGCAAAAGCCTGTTTGATGCCGTGGTGGCCGGTGAGCCCGAGGTGGCCAGACAAGCCAGTAACGAACATTTGGCTTTTATTGAAGACACCCTGCTGACAGCGAATCAAGAAAACACCCGAATCGAACGAGCAATGCGAAGAATACAGATTAAAAGGTAAGCGAACAGGTCATTATCAACTATGTTTAATCAACTGATTTCGATCCAAAGTTTACCGAAGAAATAAGCTTTGTGGTACGAGGATGTTCCACCATTTCAACTCGTTGAAATGTAAGCGCAGTTTCACTTGCTTAAACGTAGCGGTTTCTTGAAATCTCACATGGACGTGAGTTTCAAGACGATAAGAAGCTTAACGAAAAATTTAAATTTACAAGTTTTTACGGAGAACAGACTACTATGTCAGATATTCAATCCCAAGATATCGATCCCCAGGAAACGGCGGAATGGCTCGAAGCCATTAAAGCTGTACTGGAGGAAGATGGCGCTGAACGTGCCCATTTTATTATTGAGGCACTCATTGAAAAAGCGCGCCGTAACGGCGCGCACTTACCTTTTCACGCGGTGACTGCCTACCTTAATACCATTCCGGCAGGCTCAGAACCGGCCTTACCAGGCGATCAAAATATCGAAAAACGCATTCGTTCAGCTATTCGCTGGAATGCTTTGGCGATGGTGCTTAAGGCATCAAGTAAGAACCTCGAACTTGGTGGTCATATCTCCAGTTTTGCTTCGTCGGCGATGCTGTACGATGTCGGTTTTAATAACTTTTTTAAAGCCCCCAACGGCGATTTTGGTGGTGACTATCTGTTTGTTCAAGGTCATGTTTCTCCGGGCATTTATGCCCGTGCTTATCTTGAAGGACGTTTGAGTGAAGAGCAGCTTGAAAATTTTCGTCAAGAAGCCAATCAGGATGGTTTGAGTTCTTATCCGCATCCTAAACTGATGCCTGAATTTTGGCAGTTTCCAACGGTTTCTATGGGCCTTGGTCCTATTCAGGCAATTTACCTGGCCCGTTTCCTTAAATACATGACCCATCGTGGTATCAAAGACTGTAGTGACCAGCGGGTTTATTGCTTCCTTGGTGATGGCGAAACAGATGAGCCAGAAAGTCTAGGTGCCATCAGTATGGCGTCGCGTGAGGGGTTAGATAACCTGACATTTATCGTTAACTGTAATTTGCAGCGTCTTGATGGTCCGGTGCGTGGCAACGGCAAAATCATTCAAGAGTTAGAAGGCACATTTCGTGGCGCAGGCTGGGAAGTGATCAAAGTCATCTGGGGCAGCTATTGGGATCCGCTGATTGCACGAGATACCTCCGGTAAACTGTTGCAATTGATGGAAGAAACCGTTGATGGCAATTACCAAAACTTCAAAGCCAAAGGCGGTAAATTCACTCGTGAAAACTTCTTTGGAAAATACCCTGAAACAGCAGCAATGGTCGCCAACATGTCGGATGACGACATCTGGCGCTTGAACCGTGGTGGTCATGATCCCGTTAAGGTTTATGCGGCGTATGACAAAGCTGTCAAAACCAAAGGTCGTCCGCAGGTTATTTTGGCTAAAACCGTTAAAGGTTACGGTATGGGTGCGGCCGGTGAAGGCAAGAACATCGCACACGGGGTTAAGAAAATGGACCTCGATGCACTGAAACATTACCGTGACCGTTTTAATATTCCAATCTCTGATGAAGACATCGGTGACTTGCCTTTTTATCGCTTCCCCGACGACAGCGTTGAAACACAATACATCAAAAGTAAACGCGAAAAACTCGGTGGTTTCATGCCGGTACGCCGGGTTAAAACCGATGTTGAATTGAAAATCCCTGATCTCAGAGCATTTGATGCAGTGACCAAAGGGTCAGGTTCGAGAGAAATCTCCACTACCATGGCATTTGTTCGTGTATTGTCGATTGTGATCAAAGACCGTGGCATCGGCAAACGTATCGTGCCCATCATTCCTGATGAAGCCCGTACTTTTGGTATGGAAGGTCTGTTCCGTCAAGTCGGTATCTACTCTGATCAAGGACAAAAATACACCCCGCAAGATGCCGACCAAGTGGCCTTTTACCGTGAAGACGAAAAAGGTCAGGTTTTGCAAGAGGGTATCAATGAGTTGGGTTCACTGGCGTCATGGGTGGCTGCCGGTACTTCTTATTCATTGAACAACGAACCGATGATCCCGTTCTACATCTATTACTCTATGTTTGGTTTCCAACGGGTCGGCGATTTGGTTTGGGCTGCTGGTGACTCACAAGCCAGAGGTTTCTTGGTCGGTGGCACGTCAGGGCGAACCACACTGAACGGAGAAGGTTTGCAACACCAAGATGGTCATAGTCATGTTCAATATGGTTGCGTGCCAAATTGTGTCACATATGACCCAACTTATGGCTACGAGGTTGCTGTTATCGTACAAGATGGTATTCAAAGAATGTACGGCGATAACGAAAACGTGTTCTTTTACCTCACCGTATTGAACGAAAACTACGTACAGCCACAAATGCCTAAAGGCTGCGAAAAAGGCATTCTGCGCGGTATGTACAAGATTGATACTGTTAAAGCCAAGCACAAAAAACTTAATGTTCAGTTGCTCGGTTGCGGGGCAATTTTGGAACAGGTGCGCAAAGCTGCCACCATATTGGCCGAAGAATACGACATTAACTCAACTGTTTATAGCGTCACTTCATTTAATGAACTGGCCCGTGATGGTTTGGATGTTGAGCGTTGGAACATGTTACATCCTGAGCTTCGACCAAAACAGGCGTATATCACCGAACTGATGGAAAAAGAAAAAGGCCCGGCCATTGCCGCGACCGATTACATCAAGTTATTTGCCGATCAAGTCAGAGCATGGATACCGACGGATTACAAAGTATTGGGCACTGACGGTTTTGGCCGTTCAGATTCGCGCGCCAATTTACGTCATCACTTTGAAGTGGATTACCAACATGTTGTGGTTGCGGCATTGGGTGAACTGGCCAAGCGAGGCGAGCTTGACAGCAAAGTGGTCAGCTCGGCCATCGCAAAATACCAGATCAACATTGATCGCATTAATCCATTACATGCATAATCAGGGGAACTGAAATCATGGCTGATATAATAGATGTACAAGTCCCTGACGTGGGCGGTGATGACGTTGAAGTGATTGAGTTGTGTGTTGCGGTAGGGGATACCGTGGCCAAAGAAGACTCGCTGATCACAGTCGAAAGCGACAAAGCGTCTATGGATATTCCTTCGCCCGGCGCAGGCACTATTACCCAGATCACTGTTGCCATTGGTGACAAAATCAACGAAGGATCAGTGATTGTCAAACTGGCAGTTGAACAATCTACCGCACCTGAGTCGGCGCCAGAGCCGGAACCTCAAGCGCCCCAGAAGGCCCCGGCACAGCCGGTTGAACAAGCCACTACGGAGCTGGAAGCATTTCCGCCTTCGGTGGTTGGTGTTCAGATTGTTGAAGTGCGTGTGCCAGACATTGGCACCGAAGAAGAAGTCGATGTTATTGAAGTGCTGGTTGGGCCCGGTGACAACGTGTTGCAAGAAGACGGTCTTATCACCGTCGAAACAGACAAAGCCACCATGGATGTGCCCAGCCCAGCCCCTGGTTTGGTTAAAGAAGTCATCATTAAAAATGGCGATAAGGTTAAGCAAGGATCGCTTATCATCATGCTTGAGGTGTGCCATACCGAAGAGGTTAAAGTGGTGGTTCCAACGAGCACCATTGGAACTAAAGTGGCAGAACCCAAAGCCAAAAGACCGATAGACTTACCAACTACACGGCCTGTACCGTTCCACCCAATGGCCAGGGGTAAAACCAGCGATTCCGTTTATTCGTCACCGTCGGTGCGCCGCGTCGGCAGAGAGTTTGGTGTCGACATGACCAAAGTGTCGGGCACTGGACGCAAAAACCGGATCCTCAAAGAAGACGTTCAGGCTTATGTTAAATATGAACTGTCTCGTCCGAAGGCCACTGCAGCGGCCAATATCTCTAGCGGTGGTGGTGGATTGCAACTCATCGCTCAACCCAAAGTCGACTTTGCCAAGTTTGGTGAGATAGAAAAAACGCCGCTGACCCGAATTCAAAAGATATCCGGCCCGAATCTGCATCGCAACTGGGTGACAATTCCGCACGTCACCCAATTTGAAGAAGCCGACATCACCGATGTTGAAGCGTTCAGGAAAGAACAAAACGAGATTGGCAAAAAGCAAAAGCTCGATGTCAAAATTACCCCGTTGGTGTTTATCATGAAAGCACTGGCCAAATCGCTCGAAGCTTTCCCGGTGTTCAATTCTTCATTGCATGAAGATGGTGAGCATTTGGTGATGAAAAAATACATTCATATCGGGATTGCGGTAGACACCCCCAAAGGACTGGTTGTGCCGGTGGTGCGTGATGTCAATAAAAAAGGCATTTACGACCTATCGCGCGAGCTAATGGAATTATCGGGAAAAGCCAGAGAAGGCAAGCTTAAAGTCCAAGAAATGCAGGGCGGTTGTATGACCATTTCAAGCCTCGGCGGTATTGGTGGCACTGCGTTTACGCCGATTGTTAACGCACCTGAAGTGGCGATATTGGGCGTGTCAAAAAGCGAAATTAAACCCAAATGGGATGGCGCAGCCTTTCAGCCTCGGCTGATGTTGCCTTTGTCGTTGTCTTACGATCACCGAGTGATTGACGGCGCATTGGCGGCTAAGTTTGCGGTGCATTTGGGCGGCATTATGTCGGATATTCGCAAGTTGATTTTGTAAGCATTGAATCCAATGTGGTGGGGGCCAAATATATTTGACTCCAACGCATTGTTAGAGGTTTCAACACAATCGGCTCTTTGTTAATATTAGCGCCTTTTTGACTGCTTCTCATTATGCAGCAGGACAACAGAAATTAATCAGGCCACGGCCTGACCGAATCAAACGATAGAGGTTTACATGAGTAACGAAATTAAAACTCAAGTGGTAGTACTGGGCGCAGGCCCTGGTGGTTATTCTGCGGCATTTCGTGCAGCAGATTTAGGATTGGATGTGGTATTGGTCGAAAGCCGGGCGACATTGGGCGGCGTTTGTTTGAACGTTGGTTGTATACCGTCAAAAGCCTTGTTGCATGTAGCCAAAGTCATCGACGATGCCAAAGCCATGGCCAGCCATGGTGTTACATTTGGTGAGCCACAAATCGATTTGGACAAAATCCGTGGTTGGAAAGACAGCGTTGTTAGCCAACTGACCGGCGGCCTGACTGGCATGGCCAAGGCGCGTAAAGTGACTACTGTCAACGGTTACGGAAAATTTACCGGCAGTAACACCATTGCCGTTGAAGGTGCTGATGGCACAACAACCATCACATTTGATCAGGCCATCGTTGCCGCAGGCTCTGAGCCGGTATCATTGCCGTTTATCCCTGAAGACCCACGTATCTTCGATTCGACCGGTGCATTAGAATTGGCTGACGTACCAGGCGAGTTGCTGGTATTGGGCGGCGGTATCATCGGTCTTGAGATGGGTACCGTATACAGAGCACTGGGTTCAAATGTCAGTGTTGTCGAATTCCTTGACCAGTTGGTGCCAGCCGCTGACAAAGACGTAGTTCGGGTTTACAGCACCTATAACAAAAAACGTTTCAACATCATGCTGTCAACCAAAGTGACCGCCGTTGAAGCTAAAGAAGATGGCTTGTACGTGACTTTCGAAGGCAAAAAAGCACCCGCTGAGCCAGTACGTTACGACAAAATTCTGGTTGCCGTTGGTCGTACGCCAAATGGCAAAAAAGTGGATGCAGAAAAAGCTGGTGTTACCGTTACAGACCGCGGTTTCATTGAAGTTGACAACCAGCAACGCACCAATGTTAACAACATTTTTGCCATCGGTGATGTTGTTGGTCAACCAATGCTGGCGCACAAAGCCGTTCACGAAGCACACGTTGCAGCCGAAGTTATCTCTGGCATGAAGCACTACTTCGACCCTAAATGCATTCCTTCAATTGCTTATACTGATCCTGAAATCGCATGGGTTGGTTTGACCGAAAGAGAAGCCAAAGAACAAGGTTTAAACTATGAAGTCGCCAAGTTCCCATGGGCAGCTTCAGGTCGTGCAATCGCTTCTGCGCGTACAGAAGGTATGACCAAAATGATCTTCGACAAAGACAACGGTCGAGTGATTGGTGGAGCCATCGTTGGTATCAACGCCGGTGAAATGCTAGGTGAAATCGGTTTGGCAATCGAAATGGGCGCAGACGCCGAAGATATCGGCCTGACCATTCACGCGCATCCAACATTGAACGAGTCAATTGGTTTGGCTTGTGAAATCTTCGAAGGCAGCATCACTGATTTGCCAAACGCCAAGGCGAAGAAAAAGAAATAAGGGTTCGACACCGTTGAACGGGGTCGGAGCCAAATAAAATAGTTTTCCATGTTTTTTTTGCTCTGACCCCATTTACGACCTCATTCATCACCGCGCCACCTCCCACAAATAACCCGCTACATGACTCAATTTATCAGTCTTGAGAACTTAGCTCATCGGTTAATTTCAATCTGTGAAAGTGAACTGTCTGAAAACCTCTGTCTGCAATATCACTTAGTGCCGATTTTTAGTTCTCGCTCCTTGCAACTGGCATACGTCCTTGCATTAGTCTGTCCACCTGATACGTAATTCCCACATAGGTTACTCTAGTGTTATTTAAAAGTTAAAAACCTCGAAGTCGTTTACATTTCAATCTATGATAGTGATTAAAACAATAACAACGTCACTAGGAATACAGCCGATGAGTAAAACCCGCATATTAATTGCCGATGATCACCAAATCTTTCGTCAGGGCTTACGTGCTTTACTCGACAGTTGTGATCAGTGTGAAATTATCGATGAGGTCGATAACGGTGACGCGGCTTGGGCTGCTATCATCCGGCAACAACCAGATATCGCCATTTTAGACATCACCATGGATAAAACTAGCGGGTTGGATGTCGCTTTAAAAGTGCAGACGCACCAACTCAACACCCGAATCATCTTCCTTTCCATGCACAACGAGATAAAAATCATTGACCGGGCCATGTCGGCAGGTGCCTGTGCCTATCTGCTTAAAGATGAGGCTTTTGACGACTTGTGTAAGGCGGTTGATTTGGCACGCAAGGGTAAATCTTACCTGTCTGAAGAGATCTCAATACAGCTGGCAGAATATCAGACCTTTCGAACAGCTGCCCAACTGACAAAACGCGAAAAGGAAACGGTTTCACACATTGCCAGAGGGCATACCAATAAAGAGATCGCAGCAATACTGTCACTGTCGGTTAAAACCATTGATAACCACCGCACCAACCTGATGAAAAAACTCAATTTACACAACACCGCTGAGTTGGTTCGTTATGCCTTACTTGAAGGATTGGGCGTTTAAATGAAGTGGCCCAGCATTGTGCTGCTTCCTTTACTATTAATGATATTGATACTGTGCTCAGGGCCTGTCGGGGCTGACGGCTTATATAGCAAAACCGAACGTTTTGGCAAAGCGGTTTTTCAGTTTGAAAATATCCGCGACGAAAAAGGGTCTAATAGCCTATTTGTGCTAAAGGTTTTACAGGACCGCCAAGGTTACATTTGGGCGGCGACCCAGACAGGCTTATATCGTTATGATGGTTATGATTTTAAGGTGTTTATTCATGATCCGGCGGTTCCAGGCTCTTTGGCGAGTAATTATATTCAAACGCTTTATCAAGACAGTAAAGGTGTGCTTTGGGTGGGGATTTTACAAGGTGGACTTGCACAATATCATCCAGACACAGAATCCTTTACCCACTTTCAACATCAAGCTGATAACCCTGAGAGTTTAAGCAATAACACTGTCACTGCTATTGCTGAAGGTCGAAACGGTGATCTGTGGATAGCCACCCTTGGTGGTGGACTCAATCGATTTAACCCAAAAAACAATACATTCAGCCATTTCCGTCATGACCCGCGCAACCCCGAAACCTTAAGCGACGACAAAGTTTATACAGTACTGCAAGACTCTGGGGGCATCATATGGGCGGGCACTCGCAACGGTGGCCTGAATCGGCTGGATACTCATACCGGAAAATTTAAACGCTATCAACACAGCCCCGGTGAGCGCCATAATAAAGATGGGACTGGCAGTATCAGCCACAATAAAGTGTATACACTGTTTGAAGATACCCGTGGTACCTTATGGGTCGGCACCCGAGGCGGTGGTTTAAACCGTTTTGACCGCCAGACCGGGTCTTTTGTACATTTTAGGCATGACCCCGACAATCCTTACAGTATAGGTAGCGACAGAATTTGGTCGATACTTGAAGACAAAGCCGGTTCGCTTTGGGTGGGCACCAGAGGTGGTGGACTGAACCGTTTAGATCAGGCCAATAATCGCTTTTATCGCTATCAACATGATCCTCAAGATAACAAAAGCCTGCCTAACAACCATATTTATTCGATAACTCAAGACTTTGCCGGTGAGATCTGGCTCGGCATCTTTGGTGGTGCCCTCAGCAAGTTTGACCCGGCCAATGAGCGCTTTGGTTTGGTCAAACATGATTCTGCTGACCCCAATAGTATAAGCAAAGGGAACGTAAAAGCGATTCTTAAAGACAGCAACGGGATACTTTGGGTTGGCACAGCAACAGGTCTCAATGGTTTTGACAAAGCAAAAAATAAGTTTAGGCATTACCAACATGAGCCAAAAAACCCGGCAAGCCTCAGCGATAATGATGTGCGGGTAATATTTGAAGATTCAGCTGGGGCCTTGTGGGTTGGCACCGCTGCAGGCGGTCTTAACCAATTCAACCCAAAAGACAATACGTTTGTTCGATACAGGCACGCTGCTGATGATACTCATAGTTTAAGTGATGACCATGTCGGGGTTATTCATGAAGACAAGCGGGGTAATCTTTGGATAGGTACGCATTATGGCCTTAATCGATTTAACCCACAATTCAACCACTTTACCCGTTTTTTCCATCGGGTGGATTCAGCCACCAGCATCAGTCATAATTGGGTCAATGCACTATACACCGCCCTAGATGGCACCCTGTGGGTCGGCACCAATGGTGGCGGGCTCAATAAATTTAATCATCAAAAACAAACGTTTACCCGTTACCTGACCATCAAAGACAATGCCAATAGTTTAAGCCACAATACGGTTTATTCAATTACGCAGGATTTAAAAGGCACCTTATGGATTGGTACCGATGGTGGACTGAATCGATTCGACGCCAAAAACAACACCTTTAACCATTATCGTATAAAAGACGGACTAATCAGCGACAGAGTGTCTGGCGTATTAAGTGATAAAAATGGCAATCTTTGGCTAGGTTTGAATGATGGCCTGTCTTTTTTTGACCCAACGTCAGTCACCATTAAAAACCATATTGGCTACAGTGCTGGCTGCTCTGGGATAACTCAAGGTGCTTATTTTCAGGCATCAGACGGGCAGTTGTTTTTTGGCGGAGGTGCTGGTTATTGCGCTTTTTATCCTGACAATGCGATGGTAAAAAGTCAGCCCCCCAAACTGGTCTTCAGCGACTTTCGTTTGCTCAATAAACCGGTGCCAATAGTCACTGCGGCCAATCCGCTGTCGCCCTTAACCCGGGTGATCAATCATACCCAACGGGTGACTTTAAGCCACAGCCAAAATATACTGTCTTTTGAATTCGTCGCCTTGCATTATGCAGACCCTGAGCGTAATCAGTACAAATACAAGCTGGAGGGTTTTAACCAGGACTGGATTGACACCAGCAGCAAAAACCGCCGGGCAACCTATACCAACTTACCCGCAGGGGATTACACTTTTCGAGTCAAATCCAGTAACTTTGATAACGTCTGGAATGAGCAAGACCGCACAATTGAGCTCACCATTAAACCAGCCCCTTGGCACACCTGGTGGGCTTACAGCTTGTATTTCCTGGTAGTACTGGGGATATTCGGGTCATTTGGCCATCAGCAGATCATCAAGCTGCAAGCGATTAAAAAACGTGGCGAACTGGCTGCAATGCTGTTGGTCACTCAAGACCAAGAACGCAAAGTATTGTCCCGCGACTTGCATGACGGTATTGGTCCTTTGCTGATGGCGATAAAAATGCGGCTGCAGCTGTTCAATCAGCAATTTTTGTCGACCGACAGCAAGTCATCCAACCAGCTGGCTGAAATACTGACAATCGTACAAAAAACCGTTGATGACACCCGCTCACTGGCCAAAGGCATGAGACCCGTTTATTACGATAACGGCAATATTGATGATTTGATTGGCTGGTATACCGACGAATTTGAACAATCGACCGGCATGAAAGTGATTGTAACCAAACACACCAATATCGTCTTAGAGACAACCATCAAAGACAATCTTTTTCGTATTTATCAAGAAGCCCTTAACAACGCATACAAACATGCCAATGCCGATACCATCAATGTCACTCTCAGTCTTGATGACCAAGGATTGACGCTTTGTGTGGCAGATAACGGTTGTGGTTTGGGGTTAGATTTACGTGCGAAAAACGCCAATAAGGGCATTGGTTTATTTACCATTGAAGAACGAACCGCACTCATTAAAGGCACCATGGCATTGACACACGCCACCCCGCACGGCCTGATATTGAGTATAAAAGTCCCGTCGATACGCCATGACAGTGTGAATAGCTGACAGCCTATCAGCGATAATAATCGTAAATAAAGTATAAATTAGGGTATTTACCCTATGGTTAACTTGCGCTTTTTTCGCAAAAATAGCCATGAACTTTAACGAGTTCTTTACATTGGAATACGGTAATTAGGCGTTAATAACAACAATTGAGAGCAAAGCCGTTCATGTATATCGGCTAATAACAATAATTTTTAATAATATAATAAAAGGTAATAACAATGATAAAATTCCGCAGACTATTTATTGCGACAGCAACGAGTGCCTTATTGGTCTCTGTTGCGGCGCAGGCTGCAGACTCAAGTGGGCAGAACGCAAGTGTCAACGAAAGCAGTATGAGCGCGCCTGTATTCACTAAGTTGCCGGGTAAAGCCAGCTTTATTCATGGTGATAACCTGATCGATGGGCCTGTCATGTTTACCAATAAAGCCGCTTCAGCAACACCATTAACCCTCGAAGAGCGTGCTGAAGCTTTAAAAACCGTGATGGTAACCCGTGAAGGTGATCAATATGAATCGGTGA
>JABSOG010000159.1 GCA_013216025.1 Algicola sp.
CCGGCTGGGGTCAGTGCTAATTTAGGTTCGTGGACAGCTTGCCTGTCCCTAACCTTAATTTGCTTTGACCCCCTTGCGAAGCCTCCGTTCCTCCAGCCCCAATCGAAGCCCCATCCCTGACACCCTTGCCTAATTAAGCAAACCTATCAGTACGCTGCAAAAAGGTATCTGCAGTCGCATTCAATGCAGAAAAATCTTCTTTGGCGATAATTTCAGCCTTTGATTTAACGCCCGGCAAAATATTATTCACGTAAAACTGTGCTCCGGCAATCTTGCCTTTATAAAAAGCTTCGTCTTGTGGGTCTTCTAGGTTTTCGAGTTTCTTAACCGATATCACTGCGCCATCAAGCAATAACCATGACAGGGTGACTTCGGCCATCATTTCGAGGAAGCGGGTCGAGATGGAAAAAATTAATTCCAGTTTTTGCTGTTTAACCCATTGGCCCATTAAGGCGTGGGTGGTGACAAAAGTCGCCAATGCGTCAGATAACGCATCGGTTTCTTCGAGTAATACGCCTGCGTCACGGTTGTGGGCAATGCTCTTTCCGACCTCTTGCTGATACAGTGCCAGTAGTTTTGAACTACGGCCCATGGCCAGTTTGTCTTTTATTAAATCGGCAGACTGGATAAACGAGGTGCCTTCCCAAATCGACAGAATTTTCACATCGCGGGCGATCTGTTCGACTGCGTGATCTTTTATGTAACCATGACCACCATAAACTTGGATTGCCAGTTCTGCCACGCGCCATGCCTGATCTGAGGTGTATGCTTTGACAATTGGGGTCAGCAGATGAACCAACGATTCGTGGTGTTTGGTTTGGCTTTTGTATTCTTCGCTTTGCTCCGGGTGTATTTCGGCCAGTGCTTGCAGGTTGGTGACCCAGCTTTGATGGAAAGTCAGTTTGTGAATGAGCGCCCGGCAGCCTTCAACTTTAGATTTCATTTCCAGCAACATGCGGCGCACGTCGATATGGTTCATTATCGGCACTTTTTTCGCTCGGGGGTTAAAGGCTTCTTTAAATCCAGTGCCCTGAATACGTTCGCTGGCGTAGTTGGCGGCGCTCATGTAGGCGCGTCCGGCCAAGCCCAATGCGTAAATGCCGGTTGATATCCGCGCCATGTGCATCATGGTAGCCAATTGTTTGAGGCCGATGTTTTCACGCTCACCCAACAGATAGCCGCGACAGGGGCCGTTATCGCCAAAGCTCAGGTGTGCGGTGGCCATGCCGTGTATACCCATTTTGTCTTCAAGGCGTAGGCACCTCACGTGGTTTTCGCTTAAGCTGCCATCGGCTGCGATGTCACGCCGAGGCACAACAAATACCGACAAACCGGGCGTGCCGGGGCGAGCCCCTTCAACTCGGGCCAATACGATATAAACGATATTGTCGGTTAGTTCGTGCATACCTGCCGAGATGAAAATCTTACCGCCTTCTAGGTGATAGCTGCCATCATCTTGTGGGATGGCTTTAGTGGCGATCGCGCCGACATCGCTGCCCGCTTGGGGTTCGGTCATGCACAGGCAAGCGGTCCATTCGTTGGTGGCCAGTGGTTGGCTGAATTTTTGTTGTATCGCTGGCGTGCCAAAACGTTCAATCAAATACATCGCCGGGCTGCAAAAACCGGGATAAACCATAAACGATGGATCGGCACCTTGGAATATTTCGTAGATCATTTGGGCGACAATATAAGGTGAGGACAAACCGCCATATTTTTGTGGCGAACTCAAACGGCCCCATTCTGACTCGGTGTATTTTTTCCAGAGGTCTTTGTAAACCGAGGGCAGTTGAACGGTGCCGTCTTCAAGCAGTTTACAACCTTCGCGATCAGCCTGTTGATAGGCTGGGCCCAATTCGTTGTAGGCAAAATCACGGGCATGAAACAGTAATTCGTGGATAAAATCTTTGCTGTATTCGCTGTTCACCTCAGGATGAAGCAGGGTGTTTTCTATATCAAATTGCTCCCACAGCAAAAAGTGCAGTTCGCGCAAATCAACGCGGTATTGATTGGTAAATGTCATGATAATTTCCTACGTAAGTCTAATAGTTAGTGCCCACCCAGTAACTCGCTTTGCTGGGCACTAGCTATGCGGTACATGGATGTGCCGCCTTTTCAACCGGCAGCCGCTGCTGATATTGAAAAGTAAGCGAAGTTCCACTTGCTTGAACGTAGCTTCACTCCAGCAACAATCATGGACGATTGTTGCTGGACGATAGCTAGTGCGGAAGCAAGAGATAGAGTAGACCACTTAAGATGATCCACAACGACAAGGCCATTTTCAGTCGAACTGCACTGATGGCCACGGCCAAGTGGCGAGCGATAAAACCGCCGAACAGGGCGGCGGGAGCAGCAAATAACAATACTTTGTAGTTAATGGTGTCGCTTAAATTCAAGTAATAAGGTAGTGCTAGCCAGACGCTGGCTGCTGAGACAATCACCGCAACGGTGATCGAAAAACGAATGTTAAACCCCACCATCAGCAACACAATGGCAAGAATTTCGCCAACCCCGATAGATAACCACCAAGTGATGATGCCACCGATAAAACTACTGACCACTATCAGCGCTTTTTGACCGATATTTAATGAGGGAGAGCTGGTTTTATCGGTATGCCGCAAACGGTAAAGCATCAACAATCCGATAACGATAGAAAAAGCGCTGAACAGGTAATGCACATTAAACGGGGGAGTCGGCATGGCTGTTTGTGCCAGTAACAAACCAGCCCAGGCTGCGGGCAGGGTGAGCCATAACACTGAATTGAGTTGGCCCCAGCAATGGCCATCGTAGCGAGATTCACGCCGAGCCAAGGCCAGCCAGGTCAGGGTGCCCGATGTCATGCCAAAACACTGAATGGCAAAACTGGTGGCCAAAGCCTGTGGCACGCTTAAACCCAGCAGCACAAATGCGGGTAAAAACACAATGCCACCTCCGGCGCCAGTGGCGTTGGCGATGGTGGCCGCAAACAGGCCAATAATAAAAAAGTGACCATACTCACTCACCAAAGCAACCCCGTCATGTACGTCGAAGCGCCACAGAAACATCGACACCAGCACGGTCATCGCCATGCTGTAGAAGCTGATTCTTATGTATGAGTGGCCTAGCTTGGTCATTTAAAACAACCAACTAGCGGTAAAACGCACATTACTCTGATTAGGATTCAAACCGAATTCACACAATTCACAGCCTTCAAAAAGCTGAACCTCTAACCGTGTCGAAAGATTGTCATTAATCGATTTAAGCACCTCAACCCGATGCAAACGACTGCTGTCATCCAAGCTAATTTGGCTGCCTAGACGTAGCTGCCACAAATCTTCACTCTGACCTGACATAAACATCAACGAACCATAGCGTTGGCGTGACCAGCCCTGAGCCATCAAACCTAGACCCGCTCCCGCAAGATAGCGATCTTGATCAACGTTTTGTGTCTGTCCTGTTTTGAGCAAGTCGGCACTAGTGGCAGCCAATTCGGTGATCTGCTGCCACTGGTTGTCATTAGCGCCATGTTGATTGTAGAAAAACTCGCCGGTGAGCGACCAGCCGTCGATTGCCGCATAGGTTGTGCCCAGTACCAAGCGTTGATAATGCGTTCTTTCACCACCGTCCAACAGATTGGTTTGACGAAAAGGGTGACGGGTCCATTCGGCGCGAATTGTTGTTTCGTCTCCCAGCAAGGTGCTGAACGTTGCACCATAGGCCAATTTTCCTTGGTCGAGCTTGTGTATCAAAAATGAAAATTCGTGATCATTTTGATAACCCAAACGCAATACGGCCTCGCTGTCTATATTTGGGTTATCTGAGTCACTTTTCACCAAATAACCCGCCATGCTCCAGTGGCCGCTGTAATATTGGGCGCTGAGCATATCCCAGCCTTTGGCTTGCAGCGGGTTGTCCTGATCGATATTTGGCAGGCTGCGGTTGGGTTGCAGCATATTGGCGATATCGTAGTTGTAACCGTTACTCCATTTTGGTGTGTTGCGACCCAGTTCTATCACCAGATTCTGGTCGAGACTTTGCCATTGCAGTAATCCTTCGAGCAGATAGGTATCAATTTCTTCTTTGTTATTGGTCTGTGCCGAACTCACCATATAACGGCTGTAAACCCTCGCGCGAGTTTTCCATTGGTCACTCCATTGACTTTCTAGACTGGCGTCTAGACCGACAAAGCGAAACTCGTCGTTAAACTCGAACTGGCCTGTGTTTAACGGGTGATTGCTGCGCAGGTTATTGTTTTGATAGTAACTTTTCAGCTCAATCCGCGACTGATGAATATTATCTTCAATGGCAATCGGTTCGTCGGCAAATGGGTCGGCGAACGGATCAGCAAAAGGGTCGTCTGCATAGACAACGGGGCTGGCTAATACGACAAGGAGGGGCCATGTCTTTTTCATCATTTACCCCGGTTACCTAGACAGCGCATCTTTATGAAAGATGGCCGGTTCAAGTGTTTGCTTTTTATAGTTGTCGAACATCATCCAAGTGTAACTGCCTTCGATGATAGGGTTGACCAAGCGCATTTTGTGCAGTTTTAGCTCGCCGCCAAATTCTTTAAACTCAGTGTAATAGGCTTGCTTGGCTAGCTTGCCTGAGCGGGCATAAAAATCACTGCGCACCGGCTGGTGGTTTTCGCTGTCGAGAAAAAACACCACTTTTTGATAGGTGGTTTTGTCGTGTTTGGCGGTCAACAGCAGTTTTAGTAAAGGTTTTTCGCTTATCACTTCGCTCTTGTTAGAGGGGGTTTCGCTCTTGTTAGGAATAGTCTCACTCTTTTCAGGGGAAGCTTCTAAAGTCGCGGTGTAATCCTCAGAAAAGTTGGTGCCGGTCACATCACCGTTGCTGGTTTCACCCAACAAACGCTGGGCAGGCGACACGCGCAGTACGTTGCGGGTGCGCGGAAAGCGGATCCACATGTTTTGCGCCTGCTTGAGAATCTTGCGGCCTTTTGAGCGGGCAGGGGCAACAAATTCCACCAAAGAGGCGTCATTCAATACTTTCACCACCAGTTTATTGCGGTGCTTTTGCTTGTTTTTCTTGTAACTGATGTTCGACAGTTCAAAGCTGAAACTCTGATCTTGGTAGCCGCGCAGACTGTCGATATATGACAGCAGTTGGTTTGCATCAAGTGCTACATCAGGCGCTTCATCAGTTATTACTTCAAGAACAGCTTCAGGCGTTTTATCAGTTGTGACTTCAAGAGCAGCATCCGCTTGTGTATCAAGTGCAGGTTCTGGTGTCTGTTCGACCATCGCAACAACAGGGGCACCAAAGCTCAGTAACATCGCAAGCCCGAAGGGTTTTATTGAAAGTTTCATTCTAGGGTCTCCGTTTAAGCAAATCGCAAGGCTTGGGTGATCACCATCCGCGAAGCCTTCACCGCCGGATAGATACTGGAAATAACCGCTATGGCCAAACCAAACAAGGCGTTTTTCAACAGCAGATCAGATTCGGTGAAAATGCGGATAGGGTAAGTTTGTGAACTGCCCGGTGGGGTCGGCATCATGATCTCACTAGCGGTGATGCCCTGCGCCAGCAATATCGAAAACACCACGCCAAGCACGCTGCCAATGAGGCCCAGAATAAAGGCTTCGCTGACAAACAGGCTGATTATTTCAAACCGGGTAGCGCCCATGGCCCGAATGGTGCCAATCTCTGGGGTGCGTTCCATTACTGCCATCACCATGGTGTTGACGATGCCCAGCAGCACGATCACCAAGACGATAAATTGAACAACGGTAAATATACCGTCGAACAGATTCACCACTTCATGATAATAATCGGCCAAATCGCTCCAGCTGCGTAATTCTAGCGCCAGCCCTTTTTCGGCAAATTGGGCTTGCAACAGTGCCATGACGGTTTCGGTTTGATTGGTGTCGTTGAGTAAAACCACCAAACGAGTGACGCCTTGGGTGTACATTAATTCTTGCGCATGTTTGAGGTTCATGCGGATAAAGCGGTTATCAACCTCACGTGTGCCGGTAGAAATTGCGCCGGTTGCGGTGATATCACGGGCATCAAAACTGCCATCGGCAGTGGTGGCCATCAATGTCAATGATTGGCCAATCTCCAGGTTCAATGAATTGAACAGGCCATCGCCAATCAAGGCACCTTCAAGGTCTTCGTCAAACAGGTCTTCGCCTTGGGTCAATCTGACCGCAGAGCTTAACAACGCTTCTTTATCAGGATTGATGCCTTCAACAATTACAGCCAAAGACTTGCTGCCATCGGTCAACAGGCCGGTAAAGTTTAGCCGGGGTGTGACCAATGCCACTTGCTCAAGTCCTTCAACCTGCTCTACCACCTGTTTTAACACGTCGGGGTCTATCAGGTACTGTTCTGGCTCTTGGCTGCCAAACTGATTAAAGCCTTCACTGTAAATCTGGATATGGCCGAGTTGCGAGCGGATCACATTTTCGCGCATACCTTCGTACATTGAGGCAAAGAAACCGCCCATCAAAATCAGGCTGATCACGCCAAACTGAATGGCTAGCAGGGTGATAAAACTGCGCCGTCCGTTACGCAATACATTAAGCAATGCGAGCTTTAACTTAAGCATTTTGTTAACCCTCCTGCTGGATCAGTTTGCTGGCTTTTGACGACCAAGGGGCGATATTTTTTTGCGCCAGTTGCGCCAGCTGTGCAAGCCCTGAGTCTTGCTGCTGATTTTTGATCAGCGCCATGGCAAAGTAATAATCGACCATCGCGATAAAATCCAAGCTCGATTTGGCATCCAAACCGGCTTTGAGCAGCTTGAAGTCACCCACTGCCTGACGGCCTTTGCCCAAAAATGCAGGCATTTGGGCATAAGTGATCCCCCGGTATAACCGTACGCCCAAATGGTTTGGGGCTTTTTTCACGGCACGGTCGAGATAACGGCTGCCTTTTTTCGACAACAGTGTCACTTTGCCTAGGTTATCAAGGAAAAACGTGGTTTTAAGGCTGGTGGCACTGCCCAGCAGAGCGCCCAATTCATGATCGTCTTTGCGCTTGGCTGTTAATTCGGTGATCTCTACAAGTAGTTGGTCAAGCACTTCAAGCTCGGGCTTTTCGTTGCTGGTCAGCTGGGTATAACGCACAAACAGCGCCAAACGACGTTGTTGAATTGGGCTGTCGGCATTGATATTCAATGATTTAAGCTTGGCCTGACGCGCGGCATTGGTGGTTGGTACTTGGGTTGGCTGAATATAGTTTCGCTCAACAGTGTCAGCAGCTTGTACCGCGGCGGTGGGTTGGTCAACCGCTTGGGTTTTTACCTGAGGTTCGGCGCAACCGGTTAAGCCGATTGCTGTCAGTATGACTAGGCCGAGTTTTTTAAGGCCCATTTTTTTAAGGTCCAGCCTAGCTCGCTTTTGTTTTAACACTGGTCAATCCTCGCAGTTTGTCGTCTTTGATAATTTTGCCGTCTTTTAATTCCAGAACGCGTGATGCACGGCTTAAAACAAAATCGTGATGGGTGGCAAATAAAAAGGTGAGGCCTGTTTGTACGTTTAGCTCACCCAGCAAGTCCATTATCTGGGTTGAAGTCTCAGAATCTAGATTGGCTGTGGGTTCGTCGGCCAGAATAATATCGGGTTTGGTGACAATGGCGCGGGCGATGGCCACCCGTTGCATTTGTCCGCCAGACAATTGGTTGGGGCGGCGGTGAATAAAGTCAGCTAAACCGACTTGTTCCAAAGCCTCAGCGGCACGGGCTTTAGCTTGTGCATTAGGCACTTTTTGCAACGACAGCGGATACTGTACGTTTTCGAGCGCGGTCAACACCGGGATAAGGTTAAATGACTGAAAAATAAAACCGATATAACGGCTGCGCAATTTTGATTTTTGTCTGTCACTCAGTGTGCTCAGGGCTTGGTCGTGAATGTAAACCTCTCCACCATCTGGGTCGTCCATCGCACCAATCAGGTTGAGCAGGGTGCTTTTACCACTGCCGCTGGCGCCTCTAAGGACCACAAACTCACCTTTTTCAAGGGTTAAGTCGAGTTTGTCGAGCGCGACGATGGGTTTGTTGCCCACCGGAAAAGCACGGGAGACTTGCTGTAGTTTAACTACGGACATCAGCTGTGTTCCCCTATCTGTTGTGTTTTTGAGGTGTTAACTACGGTACCAAGCAGTTTGGTTGCTTGTGCCAATTCATGTTCAACCGATGGGCTGAGTTTTTGACCTTGGGCCAATTGTTTAAATTCGTTAAGGTAAATGGTGGCTTGCTGCGGATTGTCGATATTAACGTAGGCTTTGCTCATCGCCAGATTGAATTGCATTTTCAGCTCTAGCGGCGCGTTTTTGCCTTGTTTGGCAAAAAACTGTTTGAACCATACTTCGTCTTTTAAGGCCGTTTCGACACTGCAATTGATCACGTTGGTGGGGGCAAAAGTAGCCAAACGGATCATGTGTACTTCAAAGTTATCTGGTGCCTGGGCAACCGCTGCATTCACATCTGCACAGGCCCCGTGCAGGCGATAAAGTTTAACCAAACCCATCAGGGGGTCAAACATTGCACCGGCTTGTTTGGCGCGAGTTGCACCTAACCAAGCTTGTGCCAAAGGGTCGTCAGATTCGCTCTTAAGCGCTGCTGATAACAAATGTTCGGCTTTGTCCAATTCATTGTGCAAAGAATACAAAGCGCCAAGTTCGGTTTTGGCGCTGCTATCTTTAGCCAATTCAGTGACCAGTTGTAACTCTTGATCAGAATAGGCAACAACGGGAAAATCGATGGGTGCCGATCCCATGTTCCAGGCAATCACATTGCCTATCAGCAGGTTCAGTGCCATTATTTTTGTTATTTTGTTCATCGATTTATTCATAAAAAGCCCCGTTGTTTTAAGCGATGGTTGTGTCGTTTTTATGCTAATTCTTCTGAGTACTCAACCAACTGTTCGTCCATTTCACGCAAGGTGGTGTTTTCGTCAAAAGTCAGGGCATCCGGGTCGGTTACATCTGGGTATAACTGTTCAACAATCAAAATCACTTCAACGATGTTCATTGAATCAACACCCAACTCGCCTAATGGCGCATCAACGTCAAGGTCGGTTTTGTTGAGCATTTCGGCTATTTGTGATTTCAGTTCCGGGAGGTTTTTGCCAGCTTCTATAGTCATGATGTTCTCTCTTCTCTTCTCTTGTTTTGTTTTTATGGTTACGGGTTATAAAGTTATTGTTATGGGGTTGCTCGATTAAAACGGGCCAGATAGTCAAAGGTCAGCAGCACAATACACAATTGCTCGATGCGTCGAGGGTTTGCGTTCTTTTGTGAAGCGTGCTGACTGACCAGTTTGGCGGTGGCATGCGGATTCAGGTTAAACAGGGTAAGGGTGTCGGGCTCGCCAATATGAAACAGCCTTTGCATCGCATCAAACACATTGTTGATGCTGTCTTGTTGCAACGAAAAATAACCCTGGGGTTGATCATCTTGCTGTTCACCTTGCTTTACTAGCGCCATTGCTTGTTCAGGCACAATAAATGGGTTAACAAGCGTTTTGCCGTGTAACCGGGCGATACGCTGCAACAGTTGACACCAAGCGGGTAAAACATAGTTAAAATCAATCCACTGTTCAAAGGTCTGACTTTGCTCAACTTGCGCGGCGGCATGTTCGGAGCGAAGTGCGTCGTGATATTTTTTCAACTGCTTTTTATGTCTTGAAAGTTGATTGTTTAATAACCCTTTGCACCAGTTGTAGTTTTGCTTAAATGGCTGAGCACCGTGTTTTTTGCGCGCTGCGAGCCATTTGGCGTCAAGTACAACCGTGTTTTCGACGCACGCCCCAATCTCTTGGTCAAAGTGAGCCAAAATAGCATCGGTTACCGGCTCGCCAAGACGGTAGGCTAGCTGTGGCAAGTGATTAACCAGTTCGCCTAAATCGACATCTTGGCGTTCTAAAGTCGTTGCCTCAGGGGTTTGTACCAACTGCGCCAACTCTACTTGCTGGGTTTTAGGCAACTGCGCCTGATGAGCCAACTGCACCTGATGAGTCAATTGAGCAGCATCGTCAGTTTTCCAGACTAGGGTTTCACCGGGTTGTAACTGACAAACGTTGTTAAAACAGGTTCGCTGTGTGGTTAAAGGCCCCAAAGTCAGGTTTTGCAATAATTGGCTTTCACTGAGGGTTTTGCCCAAGGTATTGAGGTCAGACGACAGCGCAAAGGCATCATCTTTTTGATAATAAACGGTGAAACTGGCACGGGCGCTGCTGGTGATCAGCAAATGCTCTTCAGCCTGCCAAACCAGCACATAATCACCCACCAAGAATTGATTAACGTGATGGCCCCAGCGTTTTACCGCAGCTTGTAGCACGGCTTGTGGATCATTTTTTACGTTGTCGAAGTTTATTTTCAGCTGTTCGCACACTGACAGCTCATTACTGACATAACCTAGCAAATGACACCGGTTGATGCCTTGTGCCTGTCCGGTGTTGCTTTTGTTGATATTGCTTTCGTTGATATTGATAAGGGCAGAAATGTTAGTGATCATGCGACTTGCTCCATTTCAGCGTTTACTACTTCAACTTCAACTTCTGCTTTTACTATTTCAATTTCAACTGGGTCCCAGCGCTGTGCCAACCATTGGGGCAATACCCGCGTGGCACCACCAAGCACTGACATATGGTTGAGCCTGGGTAACATATTCACTTGTTTGTCAGTCGTGGGTGCCAGATGCCATTGGGCAACGGTGGGCAAAAATGACGGATGTAAAATTTCGTCGTTTTCACCACAGACCAGCAAAGTCGGCACCGTGATCAGGCGAAACGCTTTACTGTATTTGGGGATTGATACCGAGGCCATCATGTTAAACGAGTAATCGAGCACCCGGCCTTCGAGCTCGGCCATTTTGGCTGAGCCGGGAAAACTCATCACTGTTTTGTGTCGTAAAAAGGGCAGCACCAGCGCGGCCAAAAACTTAACATTGTTCATTTTAGGAATATGCTTAAGTGCGCTTTCTGGGGCCGGATTGAAAGTCGGTTTTTTGCGCCAGTAGTTCATCAAAAAGCTTCTTTTGCTGCCGGGCTCATCAAAACGCAACGGCTCTAGGGTATTGCTGATGGCAGGGGCAATAAAATAACAACCGGCTAGGCTGTCTTGTCCGTGTTTTTCGATATAACGCAAACAGACCACCGAACCTGATGAATGACCACCGAGAATCAACGGCAGCGGTTGATGGTTTTCAAACCACTCGATGGTGTCAGCAATATCATCTTCGAGTTGACCGACATAGTTGCAGGTGCCCCGGGGACCTTGCGAATCACCGTGGCCCCGCAGGTCACACAATACCACTTCAAAACCTTGTTTGACGCAGGCTTTGGCAATGTTGGCATAACGACGACTGTTAAAGCTGCCGCCATGCAGAAACATTACCCGGGCTGGGGTATTAACACCACTGCTTTTCTCAGGCAAGCTGTTTTGTATGGGTAAGTATTGATGACAAGCCAGTTTAATACCGTCTCTGGCTGTGATCATAAGCGTGTCCATCAGGCTTCACACGGCTCGGTTGTTTCAAGGCGCACCGGATTACTGGGGTCCATGATATTCAGCGGTAACTGGCGGGCGTAACGTAAAAACACCGGCACAAAACTGGCTTGATCAACATATTCTTGCTGGCGCATCCACAGGGCATTGGCGGTCTGCTTAAGGCGTTTCAAGTCCTTTTCATCGGCGGTGTCACCAACAACCGTTAGCTCAACCATTTCGGTTGTGAACGATTGTTCGTCGATTGCGATCAGTACTGTGTGTTCAGTGCCTTGCTGCACTTGTTCGGTCAGCATTTGGCTCATCGTGGCCATTAACTCGGGTAGGTCTTCGTGGTCAAATAATGGTTTGTTGAGCAGCACCGCAAAATTCAAGGCACTTTGTACCAAGGCACGACGGCCAAAGTTGGGCAAACCCAGTTTCGAACCGGTGACATAAGCAAAACACTGGGTGAACAGTTTGAGTCGCAGGTCGATGCGGTAACCGTCTTTGCCCTTGTCACCCATCTGGTAGATGTAATATTTGTACAAGTCGGCACCGGTTTCAAAAAAGCCTTCGTCGTTACGGTCATAAACCCGGTTTTGCTCTCGCATTATCTCAAGCGCAGACAAAATCTGGCGTTGCAGTAACTGCTCAAGGCCGTAATTGCCCCGGCGGACAAAGTCGTTTTTGGTAAAGTGATCGTAATCTTCAAAATTGCCTGCCATATAATCCCAGGCACTGGTGATAAAGTACGTTGCGTTGATATACGACATTACCGGCGAGCAGAGTTCGGCACAATCAATGACCGGGTATAGGTTCATTAACTGGGCGTAGAGGAACTGGTAATAATAGTTGACGATTTCGTTGGCGACTGGCACTGACGCATCGAGTTCTACTTGTGCGGCCGGTCGGTCAGTATTGGCCAAATCGGCGAGTATCAGTTTGGTGAGGTTGTCATTGGCCATGGCAATCACATCGCCACCGCCACTTAACAACGGGTCGAGGAACATCGAAGCAAAACCCGTTGCGCCCCAGCGTTCACGGTTAACGATGCCTTTGCCACGGTAAGCGAGTTGGCCCCAGGCTTCAAAATCTTCAACCTCGGCGTGTTCCATCAAATCAGCAATGGCGGTATGTGACATCAAGAAGGCCATGAAATCGGCCTGATTCATTGGCGGGTTTTCCATTTTGGTTTTGTCACAGACCACGCCGATACTGGTCAGCCCAGATTTGAGTGGAATAAACCAGATCCAGTAACCATGACCGGTGAAATGGTTGGTTGACAGAAATCGGCTTGAAGCACTGTCACGCCATTTTTGTGTACCCACGCTATCAAAATCTTTGATACCGGCAAAGCGGCCCCAGGCAGAGGTATGCAAAGGCACGTTTTCGCGGCTGTAATGTTTCATTCGTTTGCAGATGACACCAGCGCGGC
>JABSOG010000160.1 GCA_013216025.1 Algicola sp.
GATTTTGCCCTGTCTTTGGTTACTGTTTTCCTGCTTGGTACTTATGCTGATATCAACCAGTGATAAAAACACACCAAGATAGCATCTTTTAGATGCTTTTATGCTATACCCGTGTTTTCAATATTAAATCACACAGAACAGGCTTTCCACAGGACAAAAAAGATGAATCAAAGGCCAAAACATTAAAATAAGGACATTGCCTGTTTATTTATTGCGTTATTGGTAAAGCGACTAACACGACTAGGCAGATGCGGGTAAGAGAGGTGACATTTGTATTGATTTAAAGATAAGACTTTATAGTAATTTGAGTTAACGCCAGATCATAAGCCTTTTTCAGTGCTTCGTCTGGCTTGACTTCATTTGGCTCAGCTTCATTTGAGTCGGCATAGTAGTCTGGCACAACACCTTGGTCGTTCCATGTGACTGCTGAGTCTGGCCCGGTAACAATTTAAGGATTTGGGTGCCGTTATTGGATTTAACACTGCCAATGGCTTTGCCCGGTTAAACAAAAAACCCAATCATCTTTTGGATCAACGCCAGCTTGTACTTTGGAGATCTTCGGTTGGTCATTGGCGGACAGGTTCGTTGAAAAACTCAATCCGATAACATATCCCAGAGCGATTAAAAGTATCTTCGAAGTCAAATGTTATTCTCACTTAATAAACCGATTTTACAGTGATTATAACCATTGAAATATATTAGATATGACTTTTTAACCCTAACGCCCTTTTAGTGAGAAAGAACATGAACTAGGGTCTCAAGCATAAATATCAATTGATAACTGCGCGGTGGCAGTGCTATATGCACTGGGCTGTGGTTGGCTGGCTTGGCAGCATAATACGCGGCCAGTTTTTCACTGACCCGACCCGCATTGACTCGTACTATATTGTTGATTCCCAAACCGTAACAATTGATTTTTACGCCCAGAGCGAGATCTGCACCCCTTTCATACTCAGCTCGCCTTCAGGTACTCATCGAGTGTACCGTCAAAATGAATCAACTTCTTATCTTTAATATCAATGATACGGTTTGCCAACGATGAAACAAATTGGCGATCATGACTCACAAAAATGAGCGTGCCTTCGAATATTTTAAGCGCATTATTAAGCGCTTCAATCGCTTCCATATCCATGTGGTTAGTGGGTTCGTCCATGATCAGGACATTAATATCTTGCATCATCAGCTTACCGAATAACAGCCTATTTTTCTCACCACCCGAGCAATTACGCGCTTTTTTGTTGGCATCATCGTCGCTAAATAACAAACGTCCTAACATGCCACGTACAATCAAGTCATTGTGCTTTGAGGTGCGCCATTGTGATATCCAATCCATCAGGGTCAGATCGTTGTCAAAATCACTGCTGTTGTCTTGTGGGCAATAGCCAAAGGAGGCATTTTCTGACCATTTAATCACACCTTCTTGTGCTGTCAGTTCGTTGACTAAACAGCGTAACAAAGTGGTCTTACCCACCCCGTTTTCACCGATAATTGCAAGCTTAGTACCCGCCTGTAAAATTAAATCGCCTTTTGAAAATAGCTTTTCGTCGTCAAACCCATGGCTCAGGTCTTCTAATATTAATGCTTGGCGATGAATTTTTTTACCCGCAGCAAAGCTAATATTGGGTGTCATACGACAGGACGACTTCACGTTATCAAGTTTGATCTTATCCATTTTTTTGGCGCGAGAGCTGGCTTGTTTGGCCTTCGATGCATTGGCACCAAAACGATTAACGAAATCTTGTAATTCTTCAATTTCAGCCGCTTTTTTGGCATTACCAGATAACAGTTGCTCACGTATCAAGGCTGACTGAGCTAAGAAAAACTCGTAATTACCCGGATAAATACGCAACTCGCCGTAAGAAATGTCGGCCATGTGAGTACAAACCGCATTGAGAAAATGCCTGTCATTCGAAATAATCAGCATGGTGCATTTACGTCTATTTAACTCACCTTCTAACCAGCCGATAGTATGAATATCGAGGTTGTTGGTGGGTTCGTCGAGCAATAAGATATCTGGATTGGCAAACAACGCCTGGGCAAGTAATACACGCAACTTCCAACCGGGTGCCACTTGTTGCATTAAGCCGTAATGAAATGACTCGTCGATGCCAGCCTCTAGCAAAATTTCACCGGCGCGACTCTCTGCGCTGTAACCATCCATTTGGGCAAACTGGCTTTCAAGATCTCCTACGCGCATACCGTCTGCTTCGGTCATATCCGCTTTAGCGTAAATAGCGTCGCGTTCTTGTTTCACTTTCCATAAGCCGATATCGCCCATGATCACAGCATCAATAACACTGTATTGCTCAAAGGCAAATTGATCTTGACTCAAGGTGCCCACTTTAAAACCATCCGCGATAGAAATATTGCCCGCGCTTGGCTCTAACTCACCACTGAGAATTTTCATAAAAGTAGATTTGCCACAACCATTGGCACCGATCAAACCATAGCGGTTGCCGTTACCAAATTTGGCCGAAATGTTTTCAAACAATGGCTCAGCGCCAAATTGCATTGTAATGTTGGATGTAGAGATCAAAGAAGTTTCCTAGGTTATTGCTAAGCCGACAGCCGATAAAGCGCGCGCAGTATACCGCAATAAGCCCCCAAACCTAATCTAATATTTGCTATTGATTTACTGTTCACAGCCAGATATTTTCGTTCTCGCTCCAATTCATTGCGTAGTTCTTCTTCACTGGGGAGTTCAGTATAACCCTGCGAAGGTTGGGGTCGTGGTGGTTTAAATTGGGTATGGTGAACGAATCCCTGATCTATGGTCCTAGACAAATATGCTCCCGCATTTGTCAATCTACAGGCATCCTGCCTTAGTGTCGGCGTCCTGCCTCCACCAAGTGGGTAAAAAATGCTCCAAGTGAATGTGGTTTAAAAAAATCATCCTGGCCATAACGATAGAATCGAAAACGGGCATTAATGCCTAAAGCCTTACTGGCGCCGAAAATCGCTTGTCTGTCATCCATTAAATGGGCAATACGCTGCCAAATAGTGCCATCTGTTTTTTCGTCTACGATCCAGGTGACACTGTCGTTATGACGTACACTTCGAGGCAAGGACACTGGCGCATCGGGCAGGTACCCAAGTTGCTAACTGATGTCTATCAGTCTTTTGCATTCTGCTTTAGACAACACATTAAACAGCTGAAATGCACCGGGTACTTGCGCTAACTCGCGGCGCTTAACCTGGGCAATATCGAAATCATTACTTAATTTTGCCGGGTTTGGCTGGTGGTTACCCCACGCGGGTAATGCGGGGTTTTCTACTCCCGGCTCTAACGCTGCAACAAAAAAATGAGCGCGAGAGTGGTTATCTTGATTCATATTTATCGCTTATCGTTGTTTCTTTTACTTATTTACTGATAATGCGCAGCTGAGCAAATTGTCGATGGCCCGCGGCGGTACCGTGAAAACCAAAACCACTTTGCTTAGCACCTACCCATGGCCCTGCCCCACCTGCCCCCTGATTAACGCCAACCATGCCAGCTTCCATTTGTTCGGCAACGGCGGCGGCACCAGCGCCACCAAATACCGTTGCACCTAAGCCATATGGGCTAGCATTAGCACGTTCAACCGCCACTGATAGTTGGTTATAACGGCTAATGGCGACTATCGGACCAAAGGTTTCGTCACGCTCTAAGCACATATCAGGCGTGATACCTGCAACCACTGTAGGTTGAATAAAAGGCGGCTCATAGTGTGCTTCACCTAACAGGAATCGAGCGCCTCTTGCACTTTAGCCAAATTTTCATAGGCCAGCGTCACTTTATCTTGACGCTCTATTAAGGAGAGCGCAGCCCATGCCTTTTGTGCGTTTTTAGCTTGTTTAACCACTGCCGACATTTTTTCAGCGGTCGTTATCGGCACTTCACCCAGTGCTGCCTGATTGACAGGATCGTAAGAGACGAGCATTAACATCATTACAGCTCACAATTAAAATTTTAGATACACTACAGCATTCCCCCAGCACACTCAACAACTTGGCAAATATCGTAATCAAATGCTCCTAACCTTCCTGAGGTGTATGGAATATATAATCAGCTCAAGCAAGCATACATTTCGGCACGCTATAGTCTATTTGATTAAGGGGATCAAGCCTTTAAAGCTACGTTGAACAAAATACTGCTGGAATGAAGTTAATTGTGGAAAAGTATAAGTAGATCAGGAAAACGAGGTTTGACCCCCGCCCTAAAAAAAACCGATAATTAAAATAAAAGAATTAATCGGACGCTTGTTGGTATTGTTTTGCTGTCATGGCAAACTTGGCTTTGAAACAACTGGCAAAATAGCTATGTGAGGAAAATCCGCATTCATCGGCAACACGATTAACTTGCATGCCTTGTTTGAGTAATTTTTTGGCCTGATTGAGTCGATAAACCCGGATGTATTCTTTGGGGCTGATGTTGATCAGTGATTTCATTTTTCGTTGCAACTGACGTTCGCTCATCGCCAGCAACGCGGCAAATTCAATGGATGAAAACGACACTTGTTGATAGTTTTTGCTGGTCATTATTTCAACCTTTTCAATAAATTCGAGGTCGAATGTATTAAATGACGCTTGATTGTCTTGCACATTAAGGGATTTGCCATCTTCAATCTCACGACCAAAACGAATACGAAGCAACTTGCGTATCGATAACAAGTTACTGACACGAATGATCAACTCTTCCTCGTCAAAGGGTTTGGTTAGATATTCATCGGTGGCTTTTTGCCAGCCTTTAATGCGGCTTTCCCTGTCGCCACGGGCCGACAATAGTATAACGGGAACATGGCAGACTAAGACGTTTTTTTTAAGCGCTTCACATAGCTCAAAACCATTCATCTGCGGCATCATGACATCACTAATAACCAAGTCGGGAATAAGACTAATGGCCTTGTCCAAACCCTGTTTGCCATCTACTGCCAAATGTACGGTGTAATAGTCACCTAGTATCTGTTTAATATAATGGCGCATATCCTGATTGTCTTCGACCACCAACAATACCTGTTTTTCATCGTTTTGACTGACATCAGGCAGGGAGACTTCCATCAGTTCATTGGTTGACAGAACATCTATCTCAATGTTCACCTGTTCAACATTTACCGTGTGATTTGATGGTTTGTCGTGAGTCAATAACGCTGCAGGAAATGTCACTTCAAAGGAGCTGCCTTGACCAAATTGTGACTTAACCTCAATAAGGGCATCATGATAATCGAGCAATTGTTTGACCAGTGACAAACCAACGCCGGCACCTGACACTTTTTCACTGTCGACATCGATCACCCGGTAGTATTTGGCAAATATGAGCGGCAGTTGTTTTGGTATGATGCCGCAACCATTATCTGCCACTACAATGGACAAACCACCGTCGTCGAGCAATTGGCCACGAATATTCACTACACCACCACGCGGGGTATATTTGATGGCGTTGGAGATTAAATTCAGAAATATTTTTTCAAATGAATCTGCAATGAAACAACCATTAATGGCAGGTATTTTGGCCAAATTAAGGGTTATATTTTTGTCCTTGGCCACCAAGTGAAAAGATTCTACAAGTAAACGCAATGATAAAGCGATATCTTGCACCACTCGTTGCTCTACCTGCTGCATTTTAAATTTTTCTAAATGTAGCAATTGATCAACCATTCTCAATAACCGCTGTGAATTGCGCTGGATCACTTCCATGGTCTTACGTTTAGTCAAGTGTTGCTCTGCGTCAACCAATGCTTTTAACGGGCTCAGCACCAAGGTTAATGGGGTACGCAGTTCGTGAGACAAGTGAACAAACTCCTGCTCTTTGCTAGACAATAAGGTTTCGACGTGTTGCTTTTGCTGCGCCAGTTCTTCGGTGCGCTGCGAAACGACTTTTTCTAAATTGTCGGCCCGTTGTATGGCATTACTTAAACGGTAGCGGGAAAACCATAAGAACATAAGCAGTATGATCACGACATAACAAATGATGGCTAACCAGGAATAATACCAAGGCGGTTGGACATAAATGTTTATGCTTTTGCTGGCGCTCCATACACCATCGTTATTGCTGGCGGCCATTTCAATGGTCAACGCACCGGTGGGCAGGTGATTAAACACAAACGAATTGTTGCTTTGACTTCGAATATCCCATTGTGCGCTCATCTGGGGAATACGCAGCCTTAATCGGTTTTGCTCGGGAGCAACCTGACTGTCGCTGAATAATTTGATCACCAGCGGAAAACCATCGGCGGCAATGGCCATTTGATGAGGGTTTATTGCACTGATAAATTGTTTGACATCTTCTTGTTGATACGTTAAATCGAAAGCGACATTGGGTTGATGATGATTAAATGTTTTGCTGTTTTTATCAACCAGATTAATGGCTTGTTGCCCAGTAAACAGCAGTTGACTGTTAAACCGCAGGCAACCGTTACCGTTAACGCCATTTTTTGATAAGCCGTCATGGCTTGTTAGCTGATTGAGTTCGCCGCTATCTGAACGCCAGCGGTATAACGGACCATGAGCTGATGCTAGCCACCATACGTTAGGTTGTAGTGATGCCATGCAGCCGATATTGGTTAACGGCAACTGCATTTGAGAGACAAATTCAGCTCGTTTATTGAAGATTCTAACGTTTTTGTGCTGATCAAAAACAACTATCTGCTGGTCAAACTCGGCCGCTCTGAAAATCTCAAATGATGGGTTCAACCGTGGCTTTCGGGCCAATTTGAACGTGGTGATATCGAACAAGTAAATCCCTTGAGGAAAAACCAACACGACTTTATTTTGGATGCTTGAAGTAAATACTTTTAACACATCACGCTCGTCTAACTTTAAGTGCTTGGCATTAGTGATGTGATGATAGCTATCATTAATCCGATCGTAAATGATCAAGCCAAATTCACTAGAAACCATAACTAAAATATTACCACTGCCCGCGAGCGAGGTTATTTTGTCGGCACCGCCTTGTGAGAATTCAATATTATATTGGTGACCAGAGGGCAAGGCGATAATGTGATTTTGTGAACCAATATAGTGTTGCTCGCCATCAGCAAAAAACGAAAATGCAGGTGATTTTTCGAATGGTTCAAACGCCAGTAGATTTGATCCCCGACCACCGCCGTAAACAATGGCATTATTAATAACTGTGATAAAACTTTCTGGGGTTGTTTTGTTGCCGGCTTTGGTTGGTAAAGCCCTTACCGCACTGGAATACGCAGATCCCTTAAATAAACCACCAGATTCGACACCCAGCCAAATGACCCCTTCAACGTCTTGTTTTAGCAGATTGATAGCGCCGTTAAAGCTATTTTCTGCCAATACTTGATGGGTATAGGCAGGGTCTGCAATATGCAGCACTGGCAATCGTAGCAAATGACCATTGGCATTTAACAACACTTGTTTTGATTGTAACGGGTTTATGTGAGAGATATGGCTCAGCTTACTTTCGCTGAGCAGTTGGTGATAACTCTGTTTAGTGGTATTGAAGACAAACAGCCCTTTAGTCGTGCCTAGCAGCAATATTTCATCGTTCAATGGTTCAATGGTGATAATGCTATTGGTTTTTGATAAAACCGAAGTATCAGAGGCGATATCATATCGAACAAAGGTTTGGTTGGGTTTTTGTGGGATTTTGATCAAGCCCAAATATTCTGAACCCAGCCATAACTGCCCGGTTTTATCTTGTACAAAGTGGTGGGCAAAAAGCTGTAGCGGCTCACCTTCGTACATAGGTGCAAACCCTTGAGGAAAGCTTACTTGGCTAAAATGTGGGTTTTGTGGTGTTTTTTTATAGATCGCCGAAAAAGTGGCGATCCAAAATATCCCATCACTATCGACGTACATATCGGCAACACCGGAGTCATCAATCTCGGCAAAAACCACTTTATTAAAGTCATTTTCAGCGGCATCAAATACATGCCAGGAGTTTTCATAAGATACCCAAATAGCAGACTTGTATTCAATGATGTTGATGGAAACAGGAAAACTCAAGTCAAATTTTGTGATATCTAAGCGGTAGCTATCTATCGTATCGCCTCTTTTCCGTACGATTGAATCACGATAGGCTATCCACAAGGCGCCGTTTTGTGAGCGGTATAAGTCAAGTATCGTTGCATTGTTGCTGGCCTGAACTTTGTCAAAATTAATAACCGCTGTTGCGGTGGCCATAAACGGGGTGTATAGCAGTAAAATCAGGGCGAATAGCGAACAACACCGAATCACTGCATCGAGAAGCATGACCAAAGCACGACTCAAGTTTTTGGACAGTACTTTATATTTCTCTTACAAGTACCTATGGTTGGTGGCTCGTCAAAGACCGCTTCAGCATCGCTTTGTGTTGTATTTGCGCCATTATCGACAAGCTTTACATATTCAATAGAAGTAAGTACGTAATTTTGGTATATCACTGTTATTTGCCAAACATCCGATACTCCGCAATGACTACCTTGCGGATATACATTGTAGAAATATGATTCTATATAGTTTCCTTTGAGCTCTAATTCATCGATAGCGTCTGCCTGGGCGGAATTAACCGCCAACAATAAGGCGATGAAGGTCAACAATGAACATAATGAAACACTAATTTTACGCATACTAATTTCTCTTTATTGTTACCAAGGTTGACTCGGCAAGCATTTTACCAATTACTTTTCATCAAATCAAACTGCCGACTGATGAACGGTGGCGACTAAGCGTCAGGTATAAATTAACAAGAATAGGACCTTATGGCGTATTGTATTCCCGACGAAAACTAGCGATTCTCCGACTTTATGCTGTGTTAATTGACCGGTGAATAACGTTTACCGCTATTTTCAGGAGGCTGTCGGTGTTTCATCACGCTTTGAATGTGTGAGGTTAAATGTAAACGAAGCTTTATTTCGAATGATGGTCCTGAATTTAGTTCAACTGGAAAATGTAAAGGGCTAACGAGTGTTCAAACAAATTAGCCCTAGGCAACTTTATGTTGCCTGGAAAGCGTATTCGAGTCGCTTAGTCTTCGAATATTGAGTCACAATACTTGATGTAAGTTTGACGGTCTTCATGTTGGTTTGAATGAACGCTATGGACACCGACTATGGCACCTATTAGGGCAACGTTGTTACCCGGCATATCCAAATTGTTTGGTTGGTCTTGGCGGCACGCTTGCGCAGGAGTGTAAGCCGGCAGGTTCTCATTATTGACCTGCATAGAAGCGCAAATATAGTTAAATGTGCGATCTTCAAAGTAATTGTGATGTGTACTCTTCATGCCGACTATAAACTTGCCCTGCGGACAGGTAAAGTTAATATCCTCGTCCCAGTCGTTATTCGGTCCATAACCAAAACCAACATCCTGCTCGTTGCGTGTTATAGGCAGGCTCGCATGAGTCGCAGTTGCTTTCGTTTTGAATTTGGCACAGGTAAATTTGAATCGTCTATCTTCATAATAATTGTCATGCTCACTGTAAATGCCGGTAACGAACATGTCAGGCGGACAACTATGATTGATTTCCTCGTCATACCATGCCAAAAACGGTGTCTGGTAACTCGTAATACTCTCTAAAACATAGCGAACTGTGTATTGTTCCGTTTCTGCTCCACTTCCAGTCCCAGTATCACCACTTCCAGTACCAGTCCCAGTATCGCCACCTCCTGAGGGTAAACACTCCGTACGTTGTAACTGTCCGGAATCGCCTTTTTTGCTAGTGAGTTGTAACTCGCATAAACTGACCGCTGAAACATTTGTGGCTGACAGCAAAGTCAACGCGCCGAGTATCGCACTTAATTGGTATTTCACTATTCTAACTCCGGTATATAGTTTAATACTTAAGCTGGCTTAATTCAGTATCGCCTAGTAGCAAAAGCATTTGTTTAATGGGTTACGTCATCATCAGTTGATAATCACTGCCAGCTATAATGACTAAAAAACCTATGAAAGAGGTATCGAAATTACGACAAATACTTTTGAGTTCCCGTCAAAAACTATAGATTTTCAACGAGTTGGGATTAAAGATGTTTTTTTTGAAGGCAAAAGGCTTTTAGCTAGGCCAAAATCGCTAAGGATTACATTTGAATACGACCTTTACCCTGTTATGAATCGGGGCTGACGCTTTGGTGAGCTACAGAACCCTAACTAGTGTCCACCCTGCCAATTGGCAGATAGAAACTACGTTTCTGGTGGTTCGACATTTCGATGGGCACTAACTAATTACAAGCCCAATGTTATTGGGCCAGAAACGCAGGGTCAGGTCTTGAATCGTGAATTACAACAGGTAAAGCGGTAATTTCATCAAACTTTCACTTAAAGTTTTTGTATTTTATTCCTTTAAAATCAATTAACTATCGTAAATTCACAATTCAAGACCTGACCCTAGTGTGGTTCTCACTTGAAGCTTGTCCTATGGTGTATTCGCTTTTGCTTTTTCAATCATTTGACTATTTGGCACCACTTTAATTTGAAGTAAATCAGGGTTTTCAAAAATAAATGTTAATGATCCCAATGCCAAAACCAGGAATAATACAAAAAATGAAAAACGCTTGTTGTCGAATTCCTTCTTTTCTTTATTAACCAAAGCAGCGCAAAACCGCAAAAAGTTAGCAATGGCCCCCCATATAAAAAATAGCGATAGAACCGCGAGTAATATCCCGAAAAGTTTCATTTTTAACCCTTTTTAACAAACATATGAAGAACAACCATCTTCAATTAATTCCCAGTTCCATATATCAATGACGGTTGTACTTTGTCTTTCAATACCTGCGCCAAGTTCACCAGCGATCCCTAATGAACCAGCCCAGGCATCACCCGAAAATTCAGTGACCCCCCCCCTGGTGCTGGCCAAACACGAATAAAGTCGAAGGGGTGCAGATCTGCCTCTGAGTAATAAAATCAAAGAGTTACAGTTCTATATTTCACTTTGGTGGTTAATTTTTCTTGATTTTACTCGGCGTTCAAATCAATCATCAAGTCCCAGATTTATTTATAATCAACTGGACCGTTACGTCGATTAAGCAAACTATCCACCCCCATGCTGTAGTCCATTCCTTCTCCTTGCCAAAGGGTGCGTCCAGTACGGGCGTTTATATTCGGCCATTGTCGTTCAAAATCTTTTATAGCACCAGCAACTGTCGTTTTTTCTGTCTGGGGTAGCTTTGGGTTTGCCTCCATCACTTTACCTGTCGCTGTTTTAAATATGAACGTGGGGTTGTTCTCGTCCCCTTGTGCTTCAATATCAAACAGACTGTTATGCAGCGCCCGGTGGTGAAAGCGGCAGAGTTTGATTAGGTTGCCCTTTTTGGTTTCACCCTCATTAGCCCAGTGCTTAATGTGATGAAAATCAACATAATACGATTGGCAGCAACCGGGAAATTTACAGGTTGTATCCCTGATATCCAAGGCTCGCTTAAGCAATGGCGGGATTGTGCGGGTTTTGCTGGCGATATTAAGAACATTGCCATCTTCGTCTTCAAGCACTGTGAGCAAGCTGGCGTCACAGCTAAGGCGTTTGGCGTTTTTGGGGTCAATCCATTGGCCGCCTAAGCTATGTGGGCGAGCCGGAACGAAGGCGAATGCTTGGAGCCTTTGTTCCGGTGAGGTGGAGTCCATGGATGGCGACAGGACCCCGTCTTCAGGGATGAATTTAGCTGGTATACCATCCTGAGAATATGTTTCAGCCAATTTTTGGTGTCTGTGGTCATTACAGCCGCTATGCTCACAGCAATGTTCATGTTTGAGCGTTTCAACATCAAGGTGCAGTACAATCTGACAGCGCTCATGGCCAGCGAGGGTTTTAGGATTCTCATCGGTTGCACTGGCAAGGTAATGTTCCGCCATGGCACAAAAGGCATCGGCACGTTTTTGTGGAAAATTACAGGTTTCCATAATCTCAGGCTCTGGTGAATTTGTTTCTGCGGAAACATTTTCTTCAACATACCCAAGGGGTTTATTCAGAGGTTTGTCTTGTTGCCTCATAATCTCGTCAATCGCTTTAATGACCAAACCACCTTCATCTTGAGGCAGTCTTGCGCGGATTTCCCACATGCCGTCAGCATCTTGGAAGCTGGTGAACTCACGAGACTGTTGCAATGCTTCCAGCTGTTCCAAATCCATATTCTTCTCAACTCGTCGATATTTACGCACCAATTTAGCTATGTGACTGGCGGTGCCATGTTGTGCGATCATCAGTAAATACTCTTCGTTGTCATTTGTTGCCACCCGCGTCATGGCGCGAACTTTAGAGTAACTTACCTCTCCGGCTTCAAATGCTTTGTTGATAAGGGGCAATTCATCCAAACAATGTGCTATGCGCACTCTTTCTCTTGCGGCACAGCCAGCAATACCGCATTTCCAGTCCAACCAATGGGCGCAAGAACGAATACCGTCTCCTGCCCAACCAGCCCGCCTGTCAAACTCACCGATCAATTTTAAAAACAGGTAAGTAGCAGCATTAATTTGCGCTGCCAAAAGGGTTATTTTATCGGCGAGTTGTTCGTCATATTCCATCGTTTCTTTGCCGTTGAGAAGCGTAATAATACTGGGTTGATTTAGGTCCATAATAGAGCGCCTTATTTCGATAGATGAATATTAACCACTGTACATAATTATAGTTAATCTAGGCTGGAATGGCCATTTTCTGAGCGAAACCATAAGAATAAAACGTTCTAAAACAGCGGTTTATATGTGATTTTGATATTTGAATAGGCTGGATGACAATGGCTCTTACGGGTGGAAGAGCTTGAGGTTAAAAGTTTCCGCGGAAACATTTTTTTGAGCTTGGATAGCGCCATGCAACTACAGACATCGCGACTAAATTTATCAGTTAATGTGGTGCCAGTTTAGCCATTTTTCTCAGAGGGAGACTAGCCCCCCCCCTAACTTTTTCAAGCGATCAGCTTCGGAGAG